>JAOPUY010000122.1 GCA_025963265.1 Frankiales bacterium
CCGGCTCGCAGGTCGTCGCCTCGGCCGAGACGGACCTCGGCGGCCCCTACGTCGTCGGCGGCCCGACCACCCCCGGCCGGGACTGCGCGGGCCTGGTGCAGCAGGCCTACGGGGATCTGGGCGTCACCCTGCCCCGGCTCAGCTGGGATCAGGCCAAGTCCGGCACCGCGGTCCCGAGCCTGGCCCAGGCCAAGCCGGGCGACATCCTCGGCTTCGGAAATCCGGCCGAGCACGTCGCGATCTACCTCGGCAACAACATGATGATCGCAGCTCCGCAAACGGGAGAGAACGTCAAGATCCAGAGCGTTTACCAGACTCCCGACAGCATCAGGCGAGTAGTCGGCACCGATTCCTCGGCCGGCCTAGACAGCGCCGCGACCGGCGGGTCCGCGGCCAGCTCGCCCGCGAGCTCGGCGACCGGCGTCGGGCAATACGCCAGCGTCTTCGCCCAGGACACCGCCCGCTACAACCTGCCGCCCGGGCTGCTGGCGGCGGTGGCCCAGACCGAATCCGGGGGCAACCCGACGGCGGTGAGCCCCGCGGGCGCGCAGGGCCTGATGCAGTTGATGCCGAGCACCGCGGCCGGATTGGGCGTCAACCCGTGGGATCCCGCTCAATCCGTGCAAGGCGCGGCCCAGCTGTTGAGCGGTTACCTGCAGAAATACGGATCGGTGCCCCTCGCGCTGGCGGCCTACAACGCCGGACCCGGGGCGGTCGACCAGTACGGCGGCGTTCCGCCATATCCGGAAACGCAGAACTACGTCAGCAAGATCACCTCCTTGATGGCGGCCGCGTGATGGCCCCGGTCAACGTGGCGACTGCGGCTCCGGTCACCGTCAACCGCAACGCCCCGCCGTCCACCGACAACAACTCAAGCGACAACGGCGCGCCCGACAAAGGCGCGGGATTCGCCGCACTGTTGGCTGGAGCTGACGCCCCGGCCGAGACCACGGGCCCGGCTGAGAGCTCCAGCGACAAGCCCAAGGCGCGAGAGGAACGCTCCTCCGACCGCCCGAGCACCGAACTCGCGGCGCGGACGGACGCGCTGGCCGCGGCCTTGTTGGGCAACCCCGTGACCCCGCCACCGGCCAACTCCTTGCCCGTTGCCGCTCCGTTGGGGTTGCCAACCGGCGCCGCCGACGGTGACACGGCGGGCAGTCCGGCGGGCAGTCCGGCGAACGTCAGCGCGGCCATCTCGGCCAGCTCGGCCAGCACCGCCGCGACCATCTCGGCCAGCACGGCGGCCAGCACCCTCGCGACCAGCACCCTCGCGGCCAGCACCGCCGCGGCCATCGCCGCCAGCACGGCGGCCAGCACCGCCGCCGCCGTTGCGACCGATCAGACCGAGGCCCCCGCTGGCTCGGGCCCAGTTGCTGCCACGTCCGCAGCGGCCGGCACGGCGCCAGCTGGCAGCTCACCGGCAGCTGCGCTCACCGCGGCCGGTGGCCCACCTGTGCCGGCATCGAGCACCCCGACTGGTCCGGCTCCAAGCGCCGGTCCAGCGATACTGGCACCAGTTGGCGCGGCCAGCGCCGCCGCTGCGGTCGGGCCAAGCTCGCCGGCTCAGACGCCCTCGTCCTTTCCGGCGCTGCTGGACGCACTCGGCGCCCCCACAGCCACCGGACAAGCCGCGGCCACACCAGCTTCGGCCGCTCCGGCCGCCGATCGCGCGCGGTCGAAGGCGACGGCTCCGAGTCCGACCGCCACCGTCCGGAATGCCGGCGGCAAGGATCCGGCCGCCAAGCCCGGCGAGGTCAAGCCGTCAGCCGTCGAGTTCGCCGCCGCCGCGGCCGCACCACCGAGCGGGCCGGCCGCCCAGCCGCCCGGCAACTCGCACCAGCCAGTCGGCGATCAGGGCGCGGCCCTAGCCCAGCTCAACGCGACCGCGCCGTCCGCCCCGGTCAGCGCTGCCACCCCGGCCGCCGCACCAGCCAGCCCCGCCGCAGCTGCCTCGCACCCGCCGTTGGCCCAGCAGGTGATCGCCCCGGTGCTCACCCTGAGCGCCCGCGGCGACGGAATCCACCGAGTGCTGCTGGAACTGCACCCGGCCGACCTCGGGGCGGTGAACGTCGAGCTGCGCATCCAGTCCGGCTCGATGTCGATCGCCATCAACAGCGGCTCCGACGCCGCGCGCGAGAGCATTCGGGCCGCGCTGCCCCAGCTGCATCAGGAACTGGCCAACGCCGGGCTGGCCGGAGTCGGGGTCTCGCTTGACGCCGGTTCCAGCGATGCCGGCACTGGGCGCGGCGCCGCCTACGACCCGCCGGCGCCGGCCGCCGACCGGCAAGTCGCCGGGCCCGTCACCGATGCCCTCAGCGGCGCGAACGTCGCGTCGCCGCGGACCTCGGCCCTTGTCAGCAGCGGAATCGACCGCTGGCTATGAACGGAGAATCGAAGAGATGACCGCACCAGTAAGCAGCTCTGGGTACGCCACCAACTCCGGGGTGACGACGGCGGCGAGCACCAACGCCGGCGACAACACGGGCTTGAGCTCGCAGGCCTTCCTGCAGTTGCTCGTGGCCCAACTGCAGTACCAGGACCCGAGCCAGCCGGTCGACACGTCCTCCTTCATGCAGGAGACGGCGACCCTGACCCAGGTGCAGACGATGGAGTCGAACTCGACCGCGACGACCGGGTTGCTGCAGGCCCAGCAAGCGCAGTCGGCGGCGGCGCTGGTCGGCAAGTCGGTCAGCTACCTCGACGCCAACGGAAACGCTCAGACCGGCACGGTCGCCTCCGCGACCATCTCGGCCACGCCCCCCACCCTGCAGATCGGCTCGGCCGACATCGAGCTCAGTCAGATTCAGAAAGTCCTTTCCAGCTAAGCCTTAGATCCGCTCCCCTCATCCCCCGCGGCACCCACTAGGAGAAAACCATGTTGCGCTCACTGTTCACCGGAATCTCAGGTCTCCGCGCCCAGCAGCAGATGCTGGACGTCGCCTCCAACAACATCGCCAACGTCAACACCGTCGGCTACAAGAGCTCCTCGGCGGTGTTCGAGTCGACGCTGAGCCAGACCATCGCCGGAGCCTCCGCGCCGACCGCCACCCAGGGCGGCACCAACGGCGCTCAGATCGGCCTCGGCGTGCAGCTGGCCGGCACGGAGAGCAACTTCGCCCAGGGCTCGGCCCAGGCCACCGGCCGCAACTCCGACCTGATGATCCAGGGCGACGGCTTCTTCCAGGTCAGCAATGGCGGCAACATCGCCTACACCCGGGCCGGCTCCTTCACCCTTGACTCGGCGGGCAACCTGGCCCTGCCGGACGGTTCGATCGCGCAGAGCGCGACCGGCGGGAACCTCGACCTGTCGGCGTTGAACTCCGGCACCTACGTGTCCTGGAGCATCTCCTCCGGCGGCGTGGTGAACGCCGTCGACAGCGCCGGGGTCACGACGGCATTGGGCAGTGTCGCCATGGCGACCTTCGCCAACCCGGCCGGCCTGACTCGCACCAGCGACACCCAGTTCGTGACCAGCACCAACTCCGGCCCGGCTCAGGTCGGCACGGCGAGCACCGGCGGCCGGGGCAGCATCTCCCCCGGCTACCTGGAGATGTCGAACACCGATCTGGCCAGCGAGCTCACCAACCTGATCATCTCCGAGCGCGGTTTCCAAGCCAACTCGCGAGTGATCACG
>JAOPUY010000094.1 GCA_025963265.1 Frankiales bacterium
AGGGGACGGGAAGACGTTCGAGGGCGTGCTCGGTAAGGAGCTGTCGAATCCGATCCCGGAGTGGGCCGAGCACGGCGCTGAGCGCAAGGCGGTGCCGTACACGGTGGCCACGGACATGGACAGCCCCAACCCGGACACCGGGGAGGAGTACCCGCACACCAACACCCAGCTGTTCAACATCCTCAGCGAGGCGAACCGGTTCAAGCTCGGCGCGGAGATCACGGCCCCCTACAACGCGCCCGCGCCCGGCCAGACGCCGACGATGGACGGCTTCGTCACCGACTACATCTCGACGCTCACCGCGGAGCTGGGCCGGCAACCCACCTACGAGGAGTACTCGCAGGTGATGACCGGCTTCACCCCGGAGCAGGTCCCCGTGCTCAGCGCGCTGGCCCGCGGGTTCGGCGTGTTCGACCACTGGTTCTGCGAGGTCCCGTCCCAGACCTTGCCCAACCGCTCGTTCTGGACGGCGGCGACGTCGACGGGGTTCGCCGTGAACGCGCCGGTGAAGAATTTCGTGGGGCAGAACGACGCCGAGACGATCTTCAACCGGCTCGAGGAGCAC
Organism: Frankiales bacterium; assembly: GCA_025963265.1. Classification (GTDB taxonomy): domain Bacteria; phylum Actinomycetota; class Actinomycetes; order Mycobacteriales; family Jatrophihabitantaceae; genus Jatrophihabitans_A. The sequence continues at coordinate 566 of JAOPUY010000094.1, forward strand.
GGCAAGACCTGGAAGGTCTACGTCAGCGAGCCGATGCGGCTGTCGGGCACCGGCCTGGCCCACGTCCCGCGGCTCAAGGATCGTTTCGCGACCAACTTCGTGCCGTTCGCCCAGTTCGAAGCCGACGCCGCCGCCGGCCACCTGCCCGACTTCTCGTTCATCGAGCCCGCGTTGGGGGTGGGGCACAACGACTACCACCCCGCGTGCGGGCGAGCCCTCGGACACGGCGTCGTCGCCGAGAGCATCGACCCGCCGTCCTCGATCCTGGGCGGAGAGGCGTTCCTGGCCCGGATCTACAACGCCTACAAGGCGATGCAATCCCCGACCGGCGCCAACATCTGGAACACCAGCCTGCTCATCGGCTGGGACGAACCCGGCGGCACTTACGACCACGTCCCGCCCGGCCCCGTGCCGCCGCCGGACCCATCCGCCTCCCCCGGACAACACGGGTTCACCTTCGACCGCTCCGGCTACCGCGTCCCCGCCGTCATCGTGTCGCCGTGGGTCGCCGAGGGCGAGGTGTTCAACGAGGAGCACCGCCACACCTCCCTGATCGCGACACTGCGCGAGCAGTGGAACCTCGGTGAGCCGTTCACCGCGCGCGACGCCGCCGCCCGCACCTTCTCCTACGTCTTCACCCTCGACACGCCACGAGAAATTCAGACGTGGCCCGTTCCGGAACCGCGCCCGGTGCCCCCGTTCATGGAGGACGCGGCGGCGCTGGGCAGGAGCGTTTCCACCTTAGGCGAAACCCTGTTCCAGGGAATGCGGGCATTCGCGGAGCAGAACAACGTCGAGATCGAAGGCCTCCCAGAAGACCCCAACATTGACCTGCCCCCGGAACAGCTGCTACCCGTCTTCCGAAACTTCCTCGCCATCCTCTTCCCCCAACTCGCTCCCACCGCTGCGAATATCGCCAACCCAAGCAGCGCATAACGCGCTCGCCACACGCAGCCGCTGTTCACCTCGGTAACCGACCGCTCATCGGCATGACAGGACGGATCGAAGCACCCGGACAGCGGCATGAGGGGACGGTTGCGGGGATGTTTTGCCTGTCCGAGCGGTGTGGTGACTTCATCGGACCTGGGTTGCGAGGAGCGGCCCGAGCGGGGCGTCTGCGACCAGGAACTGCAGAGCCCTGAGGAACGTGTAGACAACGGGCTTGTCTCCCACGTGACGCTCGTAGGCCTTAGGCCTTGCGTCGTAGTGGGTATCGCCCGGCTGCCGCTCAGGCGGTGAGGACATCTCCCGAAGTCGTTTCCACCGAAGCAGGCCTCCGGGAATTGTCGACTTGCCCGGATACAGGTCTGGCCCCGGCGCGAGGCCGCGATGCACTGGGCCCCCGCCCCACCGTCACCTCATGCGCCAATGCACCGCGAAGCAGGAGGAAGCCCTCGGTGGTGAGGCCGTCCTCGCAGGCGGCAGCCTCGCCGTAATATCGCCCCCCTAATTGTTTGGCGCGGTGGTTGCGGAGCCGGTAGATCCAGTCGAGGCATACGGCGAACTCGCGTCGCTGTTCGAACGAGTCGGCCGCGGCGGCGTTGAGGAGAGCGATGGAACGCTCCAGGTCTCGCACGAGCAGGGCGAGCACGTCGTTCATCCCTTGATCACCCTGGCCTCGACGTTCGCCCTCAGCTGGCGATCCGCTGGACCGCCTGGACGACACCCGAGCCAGCGGATGAACGAGTTAACCTGCAGCGCGTTGAAGTGCTCGACCATCTCCGGCTCGATTTGAAGGATGAGTGGCGTGGTGCCGAGGCCGATGATCACGGTCGGGCTGATCGGCATGACCAGCTCTGTGGACTCGTTGATGGCCACCCCTTGATGCGGCCCGAGGCCGGGCCCTCCGTTCTTCCGTGTTATCACTGGCGTATCGCCGATGAAGAACTCCGCGCCCCCGGTCGCGTAGCCGATCTGCACTGCCGATTGAGCGAAGCGATTACGAGCGTGCTGGTAATGCGCCGCGTTCCGCTCGCTGAAGAACCGCTCTGTGACGGCCTCGGGAAGTGTGTGGAGCCTGTCGTTGATCCAGTCGAGCGCGCCTGGGCCGGACGGAAGGAGCCCGAGGGTCTGGGTGGTGAATAGGCGCTCCAGCAGGCCCGGCGTGGCCGCGAACTCTGCCCGATGCTGGGCGATGACCGATGCCCGTATGCGCTCATGCACCGCCCTCGTCGCAGGGCTACGCGCCCAGTGGACTGCGAGGAGGTCACGCAGCGTCGCCACCGCGTCCGGATCGTCCAATGCCCTGCGCTGGTCGATGAGCTTGTAGACGCGATTGAGCTTGTTCTCCACCTCCCACCAACGCCGTTCCGCCTCGTTCGCGTCGTGAGCGATGAAGTCGTCATAATGGAACGCGCCGCGCAGCCCGGTGGACTGAATGACCGCTCCCTTGCGGTCGAACACCGAGAGCTGGTTGTGGCTCAGGAACCTTCGCAACACGACCTTCGAGACCGTGTGCTGGCGCTTCGAAGTCTCCACACGTGGATGATCTCATTCAGCACTGACAGGGAGACCCAAGCGAGCGCGCCACGGCCGAGCCTGAGATTTCCGCCGAGGACGAACTCGCAGCGCTCGGCCGTCAGCGGGTTTCCGGATGGATATCTAACGCGGAGTCGCGAGGGCTTAAGCGAGGCGACCTCGACGTGGCCCGCGCCGGAGTCAGCTACGGCTCGACGCCCACGTCTGTCGGCTGGTGCCGGTCGCGCTCGACTTGATGGCCGCCGGCGAGGTCCGGCGTGTGATCGGTGAGGGATATCGCGGAGAGGCGACTCACCCGTGGCGGCCCGACTATCCTGATGCTCGCATGCGAGAGCCGCGCTGACCCTCCCACTCTAACACCGCCGCGATCGAAGACGGGGCAGCAGGCTAGGACCAACTAGACGGGTAGCGCAACGCGGCATGTGAGTGCGTTTCGCAGGTGCTGGTCAGGTGTGTAGCGCTGGCGTGTAGGCGATGCCGATGATCGCCCCTTCGGGTGACTGGAGCCGTGCGACT
>JAOPUY010000127.1 GCA_025963265.1 Frankiales bacterium
CGTGATCACGGTCAACCACCCGCTGCGGCTGGAGGGCGACCGGGTCTACCTGATCAACCACGGCTTCGCTCCAGTGATTACCGTGACTCGCCCGGGCCGAGACCCGATTCCGTTCGCCGACCCCTATTTGGCCCAGGACACCTTCTTCACCAGTGAGGGCGTCAACAAGCTGCTAGGCCCGGTTGGCAAGAACCAGGACATCGGCCTGCAAGGGGTCTTCGCGCCCACGCCGCAGGACGTGGGCGGGGTGGTCAGCTCGACCTCGCCGCAGGCCAAGAACCCCGAGCTAGCGCTGATCGCGTTCGTTGGCGACACCCAGGTGAGCAACGGCCTGCCCCAGTCGGTCTACACGTTGGACACGTCGAAGATGAAGCAGGTGGCCACCAAGAACCTGTTCATCGGCCAGTCCATGAAGCTGCCCGACGGCACCGTGGTCACGTTCACGGGCTATAAGCAGTGGGCCTCGCTGCAGGTCTCGCACGATCCGACGCAGGGCTTTCTGCTGGTCGCCGCCATCACCATGGTCGCCGGCCTGCTCTGCTCGCTCGTCGTGCGTCGGCGCCGGATCTGGCTGCGGATCACCCCCCTGGCCGGAACCGCCGCCATCGCTGGCGAGACGGGTGACGGCCTCGCAATCAGTGCCGATGCCGCTGGCCCGCCGGGGGCTCGTAGTCTGATCGAGGTAGGCGGGCTCGCCCGCAGTGACACCGGCAACTTCACCACCGAATTCGCGTCGCTGCTGAGCTCGCTCCGCAGCGCGCTGAACGAAAACACCACCGACGCGGGCCCCACTCGCACCGCCGTCGCGGCAAGCGCCGGAAAGGACTGACGATGGCGATCAACAGCGGTCTGGCTTCACTCTCCGAGGGCCTCTGGACGGGGGCCACCGGCACCTACGTCCTCGCCGTGGTCGCCTACACCGGCGAGTACGCCTTCGGTAAGTCTGGCCGGATCGCCCAGACCGCCGCCGCCAACACCGTGGTCCGCGAGCCCGCGATGGTCGGGGCGATGTCCGGCGGGTCCACGGGTGGGTCCACCGACGGCCGATCACCGGCTTACAGCACGACGACGCCCGCCTTCAGCGTCCCGGCGTCCAGTAAGGCCGATGCCGGTCGCCGCTGGGGCGTGGCGGCGATCACCCTGACCGTGCTGGGGCTGCTGCTGCACATCTCGTGCGTGGTGATTCGCGGGGTGGCGGTGGACCGGGTGCCGTGGGGCAACATGTACGAGTTCACGCTGGTCGTCGGCATGATCGCGACGATCGCCTGGCTGGCCGTGCTCTGGAGGATGCCGTCGCTGCGCTACCTCGGCTTGTTCGTGATGCTGCCGGTCGTCGTCGTGATGTTCCTGGCCGGCACCCTCTACACCAAGGCGTCCAAGCTGGTTCCGGCCCTGCAGTCCTACTGGCTGGCCATCCACGTCTCCTCGGTCGCCGTGGCCGAGGGCATCCTGTTGACCTCCGCCGCGATGACCGGGATGTACCTGATCCGCAGCCGCTACGAGCGGGTCACCGCAGCCACTCAGGCCGGCCTGCCCGCGCCGCGCTACTTCCCGACCTTGGGGGCGAACTTCCCGGCCTCGGCGTCGCTGGACAAGGCCGCCTATCGGACGGTCGCCTTCGCGTTCCCGATCTACACCGCCGGCGTCATCTTCGGAGCGATCTGGGCTGAGGCCGCCTGGGGCCGGTACTGGGGCTGGGACCCGAAGGAGACCTGGGCCTTCATCGCCTGGGTGATCTACGCGACCTACCTGCACGCCCGGGCCACAGCCGGGTGGAAGGGCAGCCGGGCGGCGACGATCAACCTGCTGGGCTTCGCGGCGATGACCTTCAACTTCTTCGTGGTCAACATCGTGATCTCGGGCCTGCACTCCTACGCCGGCCTGAACTAGCCCGAACCGCGGCGGTTTCGAACGAATTAGTTGCCCCGCGACAAAACGCTCCGAAAGGCGCCCGACCGGGAGTTAGCGGCCGAGGCCGCTGAGGAAGTCTGGGTCGTCGTCGGGCCCGATCGGCCGAGACTTCGACGGGGTGGTGCGGCCGGGTCGAGCGCCGGCCGCCGAACCGCCCCAGCCGGTGCGCAGTCCCGAAGTCTGCCGGGATTTGGCGCCGCGGGGTCGTCCGAGCAGCACCCAGGCCAACGCGGGCAGCGGCGTGAGCTCGAACAGGACCACGATGAGCACGACCCAGGCGATCTTGGGCAGCAGCCGCACCCGGGTGCGGTCGGCCGTGAGCGAGTCAAAGATTGCCCACAGCCAGAAAATGATCCCTACGAAGACGAGCGCGCCCCACAACATGCATCGAGCATAGGTCGATCCGGCGGTCCGAGTCGCCGTTGGCCGTCAGCCGAGAGCCAATACCCAGCCTTCCGACAGCTCGCCCACAGAGTGCGACCGGCGCTCGAGGTGGCGGGCAGCTGGCGGCGACCCGCCGGCCACGCGAGATACTGACTGCGTGGCATACCCCGACCTGGCCGACCTCGTGCGCGACCTAGAACGTTCCGGCGGACTCGTGCGGGTCAAAGCCCCCGTCGACCCGCATCTAGAAGTGACCGGGATCATCCAGCAGGTGCTGCGGGCGGGCGGCCCGGCGCTGCTGTTCGAGAACCCGACCCGGGGCGAGATGCCGCTGCTGGTGAACCTCTTCGGCACCACCGAGCGGATGTGCAAGGCCCTCGGGGTCGCCAGCCTGGACGAGATCGGGGCCCGGATCGCCGAGCTGCTCAAGCCTGAGCTGCCGCACGGGCTCGGCGGTCTGAAGGACGCGCTCGCCAAGGCCAACCAGCTTCGGGCGGCGCCGCCCAAGCACGTGAAGGACGCGCCCTGCCAGGACGTGGTCTACCGCGGCGAGGAGGTCGACCTGGGCAAGCTGCCCGGCATCTTCGCCTGGCCCGAGGACGGCGGGGTCTTCCTGAACCTGGGCCTGACCCACACCAAGCACCCGGAGACGGGCGCCCGCAACCTGGGCATGTACCGGTTGCAACAGCAGGACAGCCGCACGGTGAGCCTGCATTGGCAGATCCACAAGGACTCGACCTCGCACGCCGCGATCGCCGAGCGCAAGGGCGAGCGGCTGCCGGTCGCCATCGCCTTCGGCTGCCCACCGGCGGTGACCTACGCCGCCAGCGCCCCGCTGCCGAGCGACATCGACGAGTACCTGTTCGCCGGTTTCCTGCAAAAGGAGCGGGTCGAGATGGTGGACTGCCTCTCGGTCCCGCTGCAGGTGCCGGCCAACGCGCAGGTCGTGCTCGAGGGCTGGGTCGAGCCGGGGCAACGGCTCCCCGAGGGCCCATTCGGCGACCACACGGGCTTCTACACGCCGGTCGAGCCGTTCCCGTTCATGCACGTGGACGTGATGACCACCCGCAAGAAGCCGATCTACCAATCGATCGTGGTCGGCCGGCCGCCGCAGGAGGACGGCCCGCTGGGCAAGGCCACCGAACGGATCTTCCTGCCGCTCATCAAGCTGACCCTGCCGGAGGTCGTCGACTACGACCTGCCCGAGGCCGGCGTGTTCCACAACTGCTGCATCGTCTCGATCGACAAGCGGTTTCCCAAGCACGCCCTCAAGGTGATGAACGCGATCTGTTGGGCTGGGCTGCTGTCGCTGTGCAAGCTGGTGGTCGTCGTCGACTCCGACTGCGATGT
>JAOPUY010000119.1 GCA_025963265.1 Frankiales bacterium
GACCGGGACGGCGCCGACCGCGCTGACTGCGAGCCAGGTGGCGATGAAGGTGTGGCCGGGCACGACGACCTCGTCGCCCGGGCCGACGCCGAGCGCGCGCAGGCCGAGGGTGAGCGCGTCCAGGCCGTTGCCGACGCCGACGGCGTGCTCGGCCCCGCAGTAACGGGCGAACTCGGACTCGAACGCGGCGCACTCCGGCCCGAGGACGAGGTGGTTGTCGGCGAGGACGCGGTTAAACGCGGCCTGCAGCGGGCCGGCGATCGAGGCGTGCAGGGCGGCCAGGTCCAGGAACGGGATCGGGTCGGCCGCGGGCCGAGCAGGCAGGGCAGACCGGGCAGACGGCGCCGGAACCGGCTGATGATCGGAGGACGGGGTGGTGTTGTGGAGCAGGGAGGTCATGGACCGAGGCCAATCTCCGAGCCGCGGTCGGCCAGGAACTCGTGGTAGTCGCGGTAGTAGTCGGACTCGTCATAGGGCGCGGAGGCCAGCACCATGCAGACCGAGCCGGAGGAGAAGTTGTCGATCTCCCGCCAGACCATCGGGGCCAGGTACAGCCCGCGGTAGGAACGGTTCAGGGAGTGCACCCGGCGCTCGACGCCGTCGTCGATCACCACGTCGAAGCTGCCCGACATGGCGATGATCAGCTGGTGCAGGTCGCGGTGCGCGTGCCCGCCGCGGCTGGCGCCGCCGGGCACGTCGTAGAGGTAGTAGACCCGCTCGATCGCGAACGGCACGTGGATGCCGGCCTCGACCGAGGTGAGGTTGCCGCGGGGGTCGTTGATGACCGGCAGGTCCAGCACGGCGCAGCGCGACAGCGGGTTGGTCGCCCCAGCGGGTGAGGGGCCAATCAGCAGCGGGCTGTCGCCGGCGCGGCGCCGCGGCACGGTGGCCGTCCCGGACTGGTCGGTCGCGGCCGGCCGTTCGGTCAACGAGGTCATGGCGCCGCCTTCCGCTGGCAGGTCCGCTGGTCGGTCCTCTGGTTCTCGCCCGTTCGCAGGCCTAATCGGCCCGGCGCGGGCAGATGTGAGGCTCAGCTCAGAGCCAGTTGTGCCGATGAGTGCGGTGTGCTGCTTACCCCCGAGCTGCTGCCCCGCGAAGTCCCGTCCGGCCCCTCGGCCGAGCCGGACTCTGCTTGGCGACGGATTTTCAACCGCCCGCAGTTTCATCAACTGAACCAGCGCGATGGCCACACGCCCCTGTATTTGCAGGGCCACGACGCGGCCGGCCGGCTGATCGGCGGCCTGGCCGGAATCCGGCACCGCGACGGCGAGCGCGAGATGTTCACCTCCGGCTACAGCGCGCCGTTCGGCGGCTTCGACCTCGTGGACGAGCACGAGACGGCCGAGAACATCACGCTGCTGATTCAGGACGTGCTGCGCCAGCTGGAATTCCTGGGCGTCGGCGACGTCGAGCTGAAGCTGCCGCCGTCCTGCTACTCGGCCAACGAGGCGATGATCCAGTTCACCCTGCTGAACGCGGGCTTCTCGGCCACGCGCTGCGAGCTGAACCAGCACCTGCCGGTGGCCGACTGGGCCACCATCGAGGACTACCAGGCTCAGCTGCGGCCGGCGGCCCAGAAGACGCTCAAGCACCTGCTGGCCGAGGACCTGCGGTTCCGCGAGCTCAGCACCGAGGCCGAGTGGGACGCCGCGCACGCGCTGCTGGCGGCCAACCGGGCCCGCAAGGGACGGCGGCTGGCGCTGTCGGCCGACTACGTCGCCACCGCCCGGCGCGAGCTGAGCCCGGACGTCCGGATGTTCCAGCTGACCCACCACGACGTGCACGGATCCGGTGACGCGTTGGCCGTCGCGGCCGCGCTGGTCTACCGGGTCGGGCCCGGCCGCGACCTGGTAGTGGCTTGGGGCGACGGCGAGCACCGGCTCAAGCGCTCCCCCATGCTGCTGCTGGCCTACCGGCTGGTCGAGAACGCCATCGCCGAAGGGGTCCGGTTGCTCGATCTGGGCATCTCGAGCGAGCCCGTCGGCGAGGACGGCGGCCAGGAGCCCAACTTCGGCCTGACTCAGTTCAAGCGCTCCACGCTGGCGAGGATTGAGCCTCGCTTCACGCTGACCCGTACATCGACCCGGACCGCGACCGGTACAGCGACCCGGACCGCCGACCGGACCGCGCGATGAACCACGACAGCCTGACCCACGACACGCCTGAGGTCGGCGACTACTCCGACAGCTACGACCCCGACACCGACTTCGACCGGTACTACACGATCGCGACCGGACGGAAGATCGCCGAGCGGGTGCACGACGGCGACCGGGTGCTGGAGCTGGGCTGCGCCACCGGGCTGATGTCCTCGGTCATCCAGACCCACATCCAGCCGTCCTATTGGCTCGGGCTGGACCGGTCTTCGGCGTTCCTGCGGCGGGCGGTCGAACGAGGTCTGGCCCGGACGACTTTCAGCAGCGCCGACCTGGACGATCTGACCGCGGCCGTGACCGGCGAGGGCTATCAGCACGTGCTGGCGACCAACGTGCTGCACGAGCTGGCCGACCCGCTGGACTTCCTGCGGCGCTGCTCGGCGTTGCTGGCCCCGGGCGGGATGATCCACCTCTCGCTGCAGAATCCGCACTCCATCCACCGGCTGACCGCGCTGGAGATGGGGTTGATCGAGTCGCTCGACGAGGTGTCCGAGCGGGGCAACCAATGGGGCACCCGCGCGCTCTGGAGCGCTCAGCAGCTGGCCGGGCTGGCCGCCGAGGCGGGGCTCGAGGTGCAGGCCCGCGAGGGCGTGATGCTCAAGCCGCTGCCGAACAGCTTGATGGCCGAGCTGCCGGAGACGGTCATCGAGGGATTCATCCGCGCGGCGGTGCACCTGCCCGAGGTCTGCGCGATCACCTACCTGGTGTTGACGAATGGCTGAGGGCCGGCCCGAACGCGTCGTCGTCGGCAGCTCGGTGGCCGCGCTGGTGGCGGCCGATGC
>JAOPUY010000088.1 GCA_025963265.1 Frankiales bacterium
CGCGAGCTGCCAGACCTTGTCCCGGTAGTCCGTGTCGTAGGGCGGTGGAAGATCCGGCGGTTGGGTAGTGCGGCTGAGAGCGGCCGGCAAAGCTCGGGCCATGGACGCAAGCTGCGGTGGCGACACGTCGATGCCCTTGTCGCCTGGCGTTCCGATGCCGACTCCGCCGGCGGGAAGGAAGAGCGATCGGTCCAACACGACGCCGCCGGTGGGTTCGATCATCGTCACGGACGTGACGGTGGCGTGCCCTCCGTCGCTGGTTAGCTCCACCGGATCAACCCCAAAGCTCAGCCCCGCGTGGGCCAGCGCCTGCACGTCTGCTTCCGACGTCGCTCGGTAGCAGATGTCGAGACCGCCGCCGGCCGATTTCAGCGTGGGGCGGGCCTCAGCGTGCTGGATGAGCGCGACAGTGCCGGCCGCGGCGACCAGGATGGCGGAGGCGCTGATCGCACCGAGCTTCCACCGGCGCCGCGTCCTAGACGGCGGCGTGGCACCGGTGTCCGCTGTGGTCGGATCGGCGGGCGGTAAGCCGGTCATCCGTAGTACACGCCGGGGTGAATCGTCTGGAGTGAAGATTTAGAGCTATAGCCCAAACCAGGCGGCGCCGTGAGGCCGCACCACGGATGCCCTTGAGCGTGGAACGCGTAGTCGATCGAGAAATCGGTTGAATACCCGGTCGACGCCGTGAGGTTGATCCCGATGATGCCCGCGGTGCTCACGCCGGCCTGGCTGGTGTAAGCCCGCGTGTCGTGTTTATTGACCGTGATGTTCTTTTGGACGTTCTCGCATTGCCCCATGGGAATGTAAGCCGCGGGCTTGTAGCTGAAGCCACCGGTTAGGGCTGACGTCTCGAGGAACACTTGGTTTGAGAAGGCCTTGCCGCCGCACTTCTGACGCACCTTGGTGACGGTGACCGTGCCGAAGTAGTTCACGTGCTCGACGTTGTGAATTGCCGGAAAGTTGACGGACAGGCTGGTGGAGTGGGAGGAAGTGCCGCTGACCGACCACCCATTAGAGCCTTGCACCCCGACTCCGAGAGTGGACGTCGTGCCCGACCCGAAGATGAGGTGCTCCGCGGTGCCGGGCGCCTCGTCGCCGAGGTACGCGAGCCAAGTCTGAATGTGCGGATAGGTGCCAAGCAATGTGCCGACACAACTTTGTGGGCTCACGCTGTTGGCCAGGGTGCTGCTCTTGTAATTTGGGTCGATCTGCAGCGGTGATTGGTCGGAGTTCAACTTGACGCCGGACGACACGGTGGGATCGGTCGCCAGCGTCACGGCCCGACCGTTGGCCCGAGCCGACCCGGCGCTGACCGCGTTGGCCAGGACTGACCGAGCTGCGGCCAACGAGGTGCTGGTCTGCGCCGGCAGGAAGAACACGCTGGACCCGACGTTGTCGAAGCTCTCGACGAAGAAGTTCGCGGTGCCCGAACGGGGGTCGACGTCCGCGCTCAAATCCGTCCCCGCGGGGACGCTCACCGCCCACTTGCCGGCCGAGTCGGTCGTCGTCCGGGAAATCGCGACCGGCTGCTTAGCCGGGTCGGGGTTGGCCCAGAGAATGACCGTCGCTCCGGCGGATGGCTTGCCTTTCGCGGTCAGCACGCCGGACGCAAGCGGGGTTCCCTTGGCGAGCGGGACCGCCGAGAACGTCGAGGCCCAAGCGGTCGTGATCGCCGCGTCAGCCGGGGTAGTAACCGCGACCCCGGAGGCAGCGGCGCTCAACGCCGCCGCCATGGCAATGAAAGATCGTCGAATTCTCAATGTCCTACTCCCTGTTGGAAAGTGGCGACGCGGATATCGGTGTCGAGGTCGGGTCGGACGGATGGGTCAATGGGCAAGCACGAGCACGGTCCAGGCGCTGGCGGCGTCAGCGGTCACCTGGACCGACGCACGGTCGACCGGGGTGTCCGCGCCGAACTCCGTGCCTGGCGTGCAGCGTGCGCTGAAGATCAGCCCCTTGACGCTGGTCACCGTCAACGGGCCGGCGCCGTTGCCCACCATGCGAAAGTCGAGGGCCGCGGTGTCCTTCGGCAGGTGTGACAGCGCCAAGGACGACTTCCGGCGCCGAAGGTTCTGCGCTCGCGGCCGCTCCGGGGGCGCCGTCATGCGTGCAGCCGGCTAGCGAACCGAGCGCCAACGGCGTCAGAACCATCGCCTGCCACCGCGGTGATGTCTGCACGGTCATGCTGTGACGCAAGGGTTCTCCCGCTGTTGAGTGCCGAGGCGGGTAAGCGGCACTTGCCACCAGCAGAACCCCGCAATTGACCGATGACGTGTGTCGGATCGGACAACTGACAAGAGCATTTCTTGCGATCTGGGGAGATGTCAAGAATCTCACGAAGCGTAATCAAACGGGCATCTCATCGGACCCCAATAGCCGCAAACCGCCTGGGTCCTCGAGTTACGCGAACCGGCGGACAGGTCCGCCTGGGCACCCGGAGAACGTGACCCAACGGACGGTTCATTACTGGCGCCGTAGATGAAATACTCCCGGCAAGACGTAGGGCCGAAACCCGCGGCCAGCAGCCTCAGACCCGACGGAGATCCTCATGCCGATTGCCACTCCTGAGATCGATAACGAGATGCTCGACCGCGCCAAGGCCGGCGGCTTCGCCTATCCCGCGATCAACTGCACCTCCTCCGAGACCATCAACGCGGCCCTGAAGGGGTTCGCCGACGCCGGCAGCGACGGGATCATCCAGTTCTCGACCGGCGGCGCCGAGTTCGGCTCCGGAACCGGCGTCAAGGACATGGTCACCGGCGCGGTCGCGCTCGCCGAGTTCGCGCACGTCGTCGCGGCCAAGTACCCGGTCAACGTCGCGTTGCACACCGACCACTGCCCCAAGGACAAGCTCGACACCTACGTCCGTCCGCTGCTGGCCATCTCCCCAGCCCGGGTCGACAAGGGCGAGAACCCGCTGTTCCAATCGCACATGTGGGACGGCTCGGCGGTTCCACTGGATGAGAACTTGAAGATCGCCACCGAGCTGCTGGCACTGGCTCACAGCGCCAAG
>JAOPUY010000166.1 GCA_025963265.1 Frankiales bacterium
CGCCGGTGTTGGCGACGAAGCGGACGTCCAGCGCGGTGAGCGTGCCATCGCGCTTGGCCCCGGCGGTCACGCGGATGCTCATGGGGTGCCGGGTCGAGGTGCCGGTGAACTGCTCGACCCGAGTCAGCTCCAGCTGCACGGGGGCGCCGGTGCGCAGCGCGGCCAAGGCGGTGATGTCCTCGGTGAACATCTCCTGCTTGCCGCCGAACCCACCGCCGACGCGCCCGGTCAGCACGTGCACCGACTCCGGCGGCCGGTCGAACAGCCGGCACAAGGCGTCCCGGGTCAGGAACGGGGTCTGGCTGCTGGTCCGCACCGTCAGCCGGCCGTCCGAGTCGACCCAGGCGATGCAGGCGTGCGTCTCCAGATGGGCGTGCTGCACCCGCTGGACGGAGAAGGTGTTGCGGTAGACCTCGTCCGCCTCGGCCAGCCCGGCGGCGATGTCGCCGATCTCGCTGTGCACCTGCGCCGCGATGTTGCGGTCCGGGTCGCTGATGCGGGTGCTGGCCGGGTCCTTGCCCGCGTGCACGAGCGGCGCCCCCGGCGCCATCGCCGCGTCCGGGTCCAGCACGGCCGGGCGCACCTCGTAGTCGACGAGCAGCGCGGCGACGCCTTGTTCAGCCGCGCTGACGCTCTCGGCCACCACCGCGGCGACGCGCTGACCCACGTGGCGCACCGTCCGGTCGAGCAGCCGTAAGTCGTCCGGGTCGTCGGTGTACTTCTCATGCCGGGCGCTTGAGTACAAGAGGTCCGGCGAGTCGGCGTAGGTGAGCACGAGCCGCACGCCGGGCACGGCCAGCGCGGCCCGGGTGTCGATGCCGCGGATGTAGGCGTGCGCGTGCGGCGACCGGAGCAAGGCCAGATGCAGCAGGCCGGGTGGGGCGACATCGAGGGTGTAGCGGGCCCGACCGGTCACGATGTCGCGGCTGGCCGGGGCGGCGATGTCTCGGCCGACCGCGTCCCCGGGCTGGCCCAAGTCGGCGAGATTCCCCTTATGAGACAGGGAATCGGCGATCGCCCGGTAACCGGTGCAGCGGCACAGGTTGCCCTTGAGCGACTGGTCGGGATCAGCCAGCTGCTCGGGGCTCAGCGAGGCGGTCGTCATGATCAGGCCGGCGGTGCAGAAGCCGCACTGGAATCCCTGCGCCTGCAGGAAGCCACGCTGGGCCGGGTGCAGCTCGTCCTCGTCGGCCAAACCCTCGACGGTGGTGACCGACCGTCCGACCGCTCGAACGGCCGGGTAAATGCAGCTGTGGAACGGCGTGCCGTCGACCTGGACCGTGCAGGCGCCGCAATCGCCGGCATCGCAGCCCTTTTTGACCCCGAACCAGCCCTCGCCGCGCAGGTAGGTGCGCAGGCATTGGCCGGGCGACGGCTCGGCGACCCCGGGGACTCCGTTGACGACCGGGGTTTTCACGGCTGCCGTCCGCCGAGCTCGACGCGGATTTGCTCGGCCAGCACCCGGGTGAGCTGGGCCCGCCACCGCGGATCGCCGTGCACGTCCTGGTGGTAGGGCAGCTCGGCCGCGGCCAAGGCCTCGACCAAGGCGGCGGCGGTGGCCGAGCGCGGTAGTCGCAGCCGGATCGGTCGGGTGGTGGCCGCGGTGACCGTCAGCAGCAGTTCGTCCGTCTCCGCGTCCAGCCGACCGATCACCACCGCCGCCGAACGGCCCGCCGCGAACAGCGAATACTGCCGAAACGCGGTGGCCGCTCGCAGGGCCGGCCCAGGCAGGGTGATCGAGCGCAGCAGGTCGCCGGGCTCGAGCACCGTGCGGCCGGCGCCGATCACGAACTCCAATGCGGGGACGGTGCGGCGGGAGCCGTCGGCGGCAAGGACGAGGCACTGACCGTCCAGGGCCGCGGCGAGCGAGGTCATCGGCCCCGCCGGCAGGGCCAGGCAGAGGTTGCCGCCGACGGTGGCCGCGTTCCAGACCTTGAACGAGCCCAGCAAGGCCCGCGCCGCCTGGCTGAAGAGCGCAGCGGCGGGCCAGTCTGGGGGCGCGGCGAAGGCGACCAGCTCGGCGATGGTGCAGGTCGCGGCGATCTCCAGCCCGGCCTCGGTGACCGTCAGCGGCGGCCACCCGAACTCGGTCAGGTCGTGCAGCACCCGCAACTGCGGCTGCGGTTCGGAGAACAGCCAGGTGCCGCCGGCCAGCCAGGCCTGGTCGCTGTCCCAGCCGCCCGAATCGGGCTGCGCGCCGGGCAGCCGAGCGGGCCGGATCTCGGTGACGGAGTTCAGATCCATCGGCTCAGCGATCCGGGCGCAGTGCCGCACTGGCTCGGCCGGCGGCGGCCGCCAGCTTGTCCTCGTCGGCCGATTGCAGCCGGCCCCCCGCCACCACCAGCCGGCCGTTGACGTAGAGGCGGTCCAGCGTCGGGGCCCCGAAGACGAGCGTGACGACCGGGTCGGCGATCCCAGTGCCGGCGATCCCGGCCACGTTCCACAGGGCCAGGTCGGCGAGCTTGCCCGGTTCCAGCGATCCGATCTCCGCCTCGCGCCCGAGGCACCGCGCCCCGCCCGAGGTGGCCATCGCCAACGCCTGGCGGGCATTGAGGCCCAGCGGCCCATTGCGGATGCGCGCGGTCAGCAGCGCCTGATGCAGCTCGTCGACCATCCGTCCGGACTCATTCGAGGCCGATCCGTCCACGCCCAGGCCGACCGGCGCCCCGGCGGCCAGCAGCTCCTGGATCGGGGCGGCCCCGGCGCCGAGCCGACCGTTCGAAGTCGGGCAATGCGCCACCCCGGTGCCGGTGGCGGCGAAGCGAGCGACCGCCTGCGGGGAGAGGTGGACGCAGTGGGCCAGCCAGACGTCCTCGCCCAGCCAGCCCAGGTCCTCGATGTACTCGGCCGGCGTCTGGCCGAAACGCTCGCGGCAGAAGTCGTCCTCGTCGATGGTCTCGGCCAGGTGGGTGTGCAGGCGAACGCCCTTCTCGCGGGCCAGCGCCGCCGAGTCGCGCATCAGCTCGGCGGTGACCGAGAACGGCGAGCACGGCGCCACCGCGATTCGCAGCATCGAGTCGAACGAGGGATCGTGCCAGCGGGTGATGGCGGCCTCGGTGGCGGCCAGGATCTGATCGTGCTCCTCCACGACGGAGTCGGGGGGTAGCCCGCCCGCCGAGGCGCCCAGGTTCATCGAGCCGCGAGTGGGGTGAAAGCGCAGCCCGATGGCGGCCGCCGCCTCGATCTCGGCCTGCAGCAGATCGCCGCCGTGCTGGGGGAAGACGTAGTGGTGATCGGTGCTCGTGGTGCAGCCGGTGAGGGCCAGCCAGGCCAGGTTGGCCGCCGCCGAGTCGTGCACCGACTGGGCGTCGATCCGCGCCCAGATCGGATACAGCGTGGTCAGCCACCCGAACAGCGTCGTGTCGGTGGCGTAGCCGCGGGTGATCCACTGATAGAGGTGCTGATGGGTGTTGACCAAGCCGGGCGTGATGAGCATCCCGGTGGCGTCGAAGACGTCGATCGGCGCGCCGTCGGCGGAGTGCCGGTAGGACTCGGGCACCGGCCCCGAACCGACGGCCAGAATGTGGTTGCCGTCGAGGACCACATAGCCGTCGGGGTGCTCGGTGCCCGCGGCGTCACTAGTCGCGATGTGCGCGCCGGTGATGACGAGCATGGGCACCTCCGCTGAGCGCGGTCGCTCGCGGCGACGGGAATTGCTGACAGATCACCATTGGCGAGACGTGTTTCGGTCATGTGTGGGCGAGATTGCCACCATGATTCCGCGGCCGCCGCCGGCCGCCTCGTCCGGACCGCGGTCGAGCTCAGCTGCCACGGTAAGTCGAGTAGGCGTAAGGGCTGAGCAGCAGCGGAACGTGCAGGTTCTGCTGGTCGTCCCGGACGGAAAACGTGATGATCACCTCGGGATAGAACGTCTGCTCGCCGAGGTAACCCGCCGTGTCGAAGATCAATCGCGCGGTGCCTGGGCTCGGCGGCGCCGGCAGGTCGCGGATTCGGCCGTCAGCGTCGGTGCGCGCACTCGCCGACTCGGCCCACCCGGTGTCTGCTTTGACTTGCAGGCGTACCCCGACCCCGACCGCGGGCTTGCCGCTGACCGCGTCGAGGACATGCGTCGATATCGCCACTTATCTCAATCCACACTTTCAGTGAAACGCTTTGGCCAAGCGGAGGCGGACGATCGCAGCCAGTTCTTGAGCCACGACCGCCCGCTCGGCGAACGGGTCGTTGTCCAGCCGGGCCTGGGCCGCGGCGAGCATCTCGGCGGCCGAGCGGCCGGTCGCGCAGATCAGGAACACGTAGCCGAATTTGCGCTCGTAGAGGCGATTGGCGGTGACCAAACCCTGGGCCACCTCGTCGGCGGCGGACGCCGCGCCGGCTTGCTCAGAGCGAGACCAGGCCGCCTCGGTCGCGCTGCCGCCGACCCGCTCGCCGATGCGGGGATGGGCGGACAATGCCTGCTCGACATCGACCCAGTCGAGCGTGGCGAGCACCGCGTCCGAGGCCGCCCGCAGCGTCTCGAGATCGCCGAAGGGCCGCCGGGCGACGAGCTCGGACACCCAGCGTCGGCTCGCGCAGCAGGGCATCAGCTCAGCGGCGGCGTCAGCGAGGTCGGCGCCGTCGAACTCGGTGACGGCGATCGAGCCGTCGAGCGGGGCGCTTGCGTCGCCTGCGGTCACCGTCGTCCTCCCCTACTCGAGCTCGGGCAGCTGTGGGTATCGCTAGCCACGCTAGCGCCTCCCCGTGCCGGTCGTCACCGCGGCGGCGTGTTGGATGTCCTCATGACGGATCTGACGTTGTGGGCGGAGCGAATCTGCCGGCCCGACGGTGTGCGCCCCGGCGTGATCGAGGTGCGCGACGGCGCCATCGCCGCCATCGCCGAGTGGCGTCCAGCGGACTCTTCGCCGCCGGCCGACGCCCTCGTGCTGGGCCCCGACGAGGTGTTGCTGCCCGGCCTGGTGGACAGTCACGTGCACGTCAACGAGCCGGGCCGCACCGAGTGGGAAGGGTTTCAGACCGCGACCGCGGCCGCCGCGGCCGGCGGCGTCACCACCATCGTCGACATGCCGCTGAACAGCATTCCGGCCACCGTCGACGTCGCTTCGCTCACCGTCAAGCAGCAGAGCACCACCGGCCAGCTGGCCGTCGATGTGGCCTTCTGGGGCGGCGCGGTGCCGGGAAACGTCGCCGAGCTGCAGCCGCTCTGGCAGGCGGGCGTCGTCGGTTTCAAATGCTTCTTGCTGCCCTCGGGCGTGCCGGAGTTCCCGCCGCTGGACGCGGCCGGGCTGCGCGCGGCCATGCGGGCGATCGCCGGCTTCGGCGGCCTGTTGATCGCGCACGCCGAGGACCAGGCCGTGCTGGACCGAGCGCCGGCGGCGGCCGGACGGCGCTATCAGGGCTTTCTGGCCTCGCGTCCGCCGGAGGCCGAGGCCAGCGCGATCTCGATGCTGATCGACGCCGTCCGCGAGACCGGCTGCCGTACCCACATCGTGCACTTGTCAGCGGCCAGCGCGCTGCCGCTGATCGCCGCGGCCAAGGCCGAGGGGCTGCCGCTGACGGTCGAGACCTGCCCGCACTACCTCTCGCTGGCCGCCGAGCAGATCGCCGACGGCGCGACCCAATTCAAGTGCTGCCCGCCGATCCGCGAGGCGGGCAACCGGGACCGGCTCTGGGACGCCCTCGGCGCCGGCCTGATCGACTTGATCGTGTCCGATCACTCGCCGGCGACCAGTGAGCTCAAGCAGCTGGACACCGGCGACTTCGGGGTGGCCTGGGGCGGGATCGCCTCACTGCAGCTGGGGCTTTCCATCATCTGGAGCGAGGCCCGGCAGCGCGGCTACGAGCTGACCGACGTGACCCGGTGGATGGCCGCCGCTCCGGCTCGGTTGGTCGGGCTGGACCGCGCGGACGGCGGGCAGCCGCCCAAAGGGGCCATCGCCGTCGGCCACAGCGCGGACCTGGTGGTGTTCGCGCCGGAGGAGACCTTCCTCGTCGACCCCGCCCGCTTGGAGCATCGCAATCCGATCAGCCCCTATGCGACGGATAGGCTGCAGGGCGTGATTCGACAAACCTGGTTGCGGGGCGAGCTGGTCTACGCCGGCGCGGACTCGACTGAGCCGTCCGCCGCTCGCTTCACCCGCACCGGCCGGATGCTGAGCAGGCCCGGCGCGTGACCGGGCCGCAGCTCGACTTCCGCGCGTTGCCCAACGTGGCCGGCCGCGCCCTGGGCAGTGCCGTGCTCTGGACCAACGACGAGTTTTTCGCCGACGTGCACAGCCTGATCTCAGCCACCGCGGCGACCCATGACCCCACCTTGTTCCACACCCGCGGCAAGGCCTATGACGGCTGGGAGACCCGGCGGCGGCGCGAGTCCGGCCATGACGCGGTGATCATCCGGCTCGGCACGCCCGCGCTGATCCGCGGGGTCAACATCGACACCGCCTTCTTCAAAGGGAACTTTCCGCCCTTCGCCAGCGTCGAGGGGACCACCCTGCTCGGCTATCCCTCGGTGGCCGAGTTGCTCGACGCGGACTGGGTGACGCTGCTTGATCGCACCGCGTTGGAGGGCGACACGGCCAATGTGTTCGCTACCAGCGGCGCGGACCAGCTGATCACCCATCTGCGACTGTCGATCTACCCCGACGGCGGGGTCGCCCGATTCCGCGCCTACGGCGAGGTGCAGCCCGATCCGCGGTTCCTCGGCGGCCGGGTCGACGTGGCCGCGACCACTAACGGCGGCCGGATCGCCGGTTGCAGCAACATGTTCTACTCCTCGCCGGCCAACGTGCTGGCCCCCGGGCGAGCGAACGTCATGTCCGACGGCTGGGAGACGGCGCGGCGCCGCGACGAGGCCAACGACTGGTTGGTGGTCGAGCTCGCGGCGCCGGCCCGCTTGCACAGCGCGGTGATCGACACCTCGCGGTTCGTCGGTAACGCGCCCGGCACCGCCCAGCTTTCGGACGCCGTCTCCGGGCGGGTGCTGCTGGCCCGGACCCCGCTCAGCGCCGACACCGAACACCGATTTCGGCTCGACTCGACCGCCGAGGTCTCGCAGGTCCGGCTGGACATCTTCCCCGACGGCGGCATCTCACGACTGCGGCTGCTGGGCGAGATCGTCCCGGCGGCGCGGGAAAAGGTCGGCCAGCGCTGGCTGTCGCTGCTGCCATCTGAGCTGGCCGGTCAGATCGACCCGTCGTCCTTCTTCGACTGAGCTTAGGGAGCACATAGCTATGGCAGTGGGCGTAACGGTCTCCGGGCCTGAGGTCGAACGCTCCGCGGAGGTGCTCACCGAGCCCGCGTTGGAGTTTCTGGCTCAGCTGCAGCGCCGGTTCGGCCCGATCCGAGACGAGCTGCTGGCCCGGCGGGCGACGCGGCGGGCCGAACTGGCGGCCGGCCAGGAATTCGGCCTGCTGCCCGAGACGGCCGACGTGCGGGCCGCGGACTGGCAGGTCGCCCCGGCCCCGGCCGACCTGCTGGACCGCCGAGTGGAGATCACCGGCCCGACCGAGCGCAAGATGATGATCAACGCGCTGAACTCCGGCGCCCGGGTGTGGCTGGCCGACCTCGAGGACGCCAACACCCCGCATTGGCGAAATGTCATATCCGGACAGGTGAATCTCGCCGACGCCGTGCGGCGCACCGCCTCCTTCGCCAACCCGGACGGCCGGGTGTACCGCTTGCGCGAGGACGCCCGGCTGGCCACGATCGTCGTCCGGCCTCGCGGGTGGCACTTAGACGAGCGGCACATCACCGTCGACGGCGTAGCGATGGTCGGCGCGCTGGTCGACTTCGGGCTGTACTTCTTCCACAACGCCGCCGAGTTGCTGGCCCGCGGCTCCGGTC
>JAOPUY010000210.1 GCA_025963265.1 Frankiales bacterium
CCCTGATCTGAGCATCGCCGCCGCAGCCGCGCTGACCGAGGCCGCGGCGCGGGCGGGGCTCGGCGTGGACCACCGCTCGCCCTGGCACTGGATCAGCTCCTGCACCGGACGCCCGGGTTGCGCCAAGGCGCTGGCCGATGTGCAGGCCGACGCCCGTCAGGCGGCGGCCGAATTCGAGCTGGCCGAATTCGACCCGGCCGCGCCCGGCATCCTCGTGCGCTTCAGCGGCTGCGCCCGGCGCTGCGGCCGCGACCCCGAAACCCAGCTCGACCTGGTGGCCACGGGCACCGGCTATCTCCGAACAGAAAGCGATCTCGCGTGACTGAGCACCGCCGGGCCGAGGCCTACGTCAAGGACGGCGCGGAGATCTACCGCCAGTCCTTTGCGACTATCCGCCGCGAGGCCGACCTGAGCCGGTTCACCGACGAGCTCGCCGGCGTCGTCGTCCGGATGATCCATGCTTGCGGCATGGTCGACCTGGCCGCCGACGTGCAGGCCTCCCCGTCCGTGGTCAGCTCCGCTCGCGCCGCTCTGCAGGCCGGCGCCCCGATCCTCTGCGACGCCAACATGGTGGCCAGCGGGATCACTCGCCCCCGGCTCCCCGCCGCGAACGAGGTCATCTGCACGCTGAGCGATCCGCGCGTCCCGGCGTTGGCCGCCGCCAGCGGCAACACCCGCTCGGCCGCCGCGCTGGACCTCTGGGGGGACCGAATGGCCGGCGCCGTCGTGGCGATCGGGAACGCGCCGACCGCCCTGTTCCACCTGCTCGAGCTGCTCGCTGCCGGCGCCCCGCCGCCGGCGGCGGTGATCGGAATCCCGGTCGGCTTCATCGGAGCGGCCGAGTCCAAGCAAGCGCTAGCCGAGAACTCATTCGGCTTGGAGTACCTGGTCGTCAACGGCCGGCGCGGCGGCAGCGCGATGACCGTCGCCGCCCTCAACGCAATCGCCAGCCCCGTCGAATGAGCGGCGCCATGGACTACCAGCAAAGCCCCACGGGCAAAGGACGATTGTTCGGGGTCGGGCTCGGACCGGGTGATCCAGAGCTGGTGACCGTCAAAGCCGTCCGGCTGATCGGCGAAGCGGACGTCATCGCCTATCACTCGGCGCGACACGGGCGTTCCATCGCCCGCGGCATCGCCGAGCCCTACTTGCGCGGTGATCAACTGGAGGAGCAACTCGTCTACCCGGTCACCACCGAGACCACCAGCCACCCCGGCGGTTACGCCGGCGCGATGGACGATTTCTACGCCGAGGCCGCCGCACGACTGGCGGCGCACCTAGACGCCGGTCGCGACGTCGCCCTTTTGGCCGAGGGCGATCCGCTGTTCTTCAGCTCCTACATGCACATGCACAAAAGGCTGGCCGCCCGGTTCGAGACCTTCATCGTCGCCGGCGTCACCTCGGTGAGCGCGGCCAGCGCCGCGGCTGGCCGGCCGCTGGTCGAGGCCAATGAGGTGCTGACCGTGCTGCCGGGGACGCTTCCGGCCTCCGAACTCGCCGAGTGGCTCGCCCGGACTGACGCGGCCGCCATCATGAAGGTGAGCCGTGGCTTCGCCGGCATTCAGACCGCCTTGGACAAGGCCGGACGGCTGGCCGACGCCACCTACGTCGAACGCGCGTCCACCCATCGCGAACGGGTGCAACCGGCCAGCGACGTCGATCCGGAAACCGTTCCCTACATGGGGATCGTCATCGTGCCCGGGCCACTGGCCAGCACCGGTCCGCTCGTGCATTCAGCCAGCAGCCAGCCCGCTGATGCCGCGCCCGCGGCCGCCGCGGCCTCGGCCGCCGGGTCCCTTGCCGGCCGGGTCGACGTGGTCGGGCTCGGACCGGCTGGACGGGATTGGCTTACCCCACAAGCCCAAACGGCGTTATCGGAGGCCGACCACATTGTCGGTTACTCGACCTACGTGGCGCGAGTTCCGGTCAACGGCCGCCAGCGCCGGCACTCCAGCGACAACAAGGTCGAGTCCGAGCGGGCCGAGTTCGCGTTGGACTTGGCCCGTCGCGGAAACCGAGTCGCCGTCGTGTCCTCGGGCGACCCGGGAGTTTTCGCAATGGCCAGCGCGGTCATCGAGGTCGCGGCGCAACCGGCCTACGCTGAGATCGAGGTCAACGTGATTCCCGGGATCACGGCGGCTCAAGCGGTGGCCAGCCTGGTCGGAGCGCCACTGGGTCACGACTTCTGCATTTTATCCTTATCTGATCGACTGAAACCCTGGTCAGTGGTCGAGCGGAGGCTGGCCGCCGCCGCGGCGGCGGACCTGGTGATTGCGCTGTACAACCCGGCCTCGGCCGCCCGGCGGCAACAGATCGTCGACGCCAAGGCGGTGCTGCTGCGCCATCGATCGGCCGAGACTCCGGTGGTCATCGGCCGCGCAGTGGGTGCGCCGGAGCAGGAGATTCACGTGGTGACGCTGGGCGAATTGGACCCGGACACGATCGATATGCGCTGCCTGTTGATCATCGGCTCGTCCCAGACGCAGCTCGCCACCGGACCAGGCGGGACGCAACGAGTCTTCACCCCGCGGCGGTTCCCGGGGTAGTCGGGCGCTGCTTCTTGCCTGCGGTCTTCTGCTTCCTGCCTGCGGTCTTCTGCTTCTTGCCTGCGGTCTTCTGCTTCTTTGCCTACGGTCTTTTCTGCTTGTTCCCCTCCTGAGCTTCTCCTTGCGCTCGAGTGAAGTGCTTACGGTTGGCTACTCAGCGCGAAGAATAACGATTGCGTTTCGACCTATTGGGTAAGGGACTTCTGTCCGGATTCGAGACCAGCGGAGCCCGGTGGACTGTCGGATGCCTCCCCTAGGTTTGACCTATGGACGACGAGAGCCGACACGAGAACTCCCTGCAAGCGGGTGGCCTAGCGCAGGCCGTCGACGTCCTGGCCGAGCACCTTGAGACTTTCCTGTCGACGTCCTGGTCGCCGGCCCCCGACTCTGAAGTCCTCAGTGCGGTAGGGCGAATCGAGATCC
>JAOPUY010000219.1 GCA_025963265.1 Frankiales bacterium
GGAGGCCGGAACCGACCTCTGACAGGACGAACTGTGCACGCATGCAGAAGCTCCGAACCTAGCGGGAGTAGCCGTAGACGCCGCGGGACTGGTCGCGGGCCACCACACCGGACTCGAGCTCGATGACCCGGCGGCGCATCGAGACGACGATGTGGTCGTCGTGCGTGGCCATCAACACGGTGGTCCCGGTGCGGTTGATCCGCTCCAGCAGATCCATGATGTCGCTGCTGGTGTCGGGGTCCAGGTTGCCGGTGGGCTCGTCGGCCAACAGCACCAGTGGCCGGTTGACGAAGGCGCGGGCGATCGCCACCCGTTGCTGCTCGCCACCGGAGAGCTCGTTGGGGTATCGATGGGCTTTGCCGTCTAGGCCGACCATCTCCAGGACCTCGGGAACCGACCGCTTGATGGCCCGCTGGGACTTGTTGATGACCTCGAGTGCGAACGCGACGTTCTCGAAGACGGTCTTCTTGGGCAGCAGCCGGAAGTCTTGGAAGACGCAGCCGATACCGCGGCGGAGTTCGGGGACCTTGCGCCCCGGGAGCTTGGCGATGTCCTTGCCGTTGACGATGACGCTGCCCTTGGTGGGCGTGTCCTCGCGCAGCAACAGTCGCAGCACACTCGATTTCCCCGAGCCCGAAGCCCCGATCAGGAAGACGAACTCGCCCTTTTCGATGTCCATGCTGACAGCGTCGAGGGCAGGCCGCGTACTCGCGGAATAAATCTTGGTGACGTTCTGGAGCGCAATCACAGGAGACGATCCTACCCGCCAGTACGGGCATGCCCGGTATGCGCGCGTTTCCTTCAGGAGATTGTCAGGCGATTTTCGCTCGACGCCAGGCCGCTAATTGGAACGGCGCCAGCGGATTCCGGCCTCGATGAAGCCGTCGATGTCGCCGTCCAGGACCGCCGCCGGGTTGCCGACTTCATATTCGGTTCGTAGGTCCTTGACCATTTGGTAGGGGTGCAGGACGTAGGAGCGCATCTGATTGCCCCAAGACGAGCCACCGTCCTTGAGCGCGTTCAGCTTGGCTTGCTCCTCCTGCCGACGCACCTCGAGCAGCTTGGCCTGGAGCACGGCCATCGCCGACGCGCGGTTTTGGATCTGGCTGCGCTCGTTCTGGCAGGACACCACGATGCCGGAGGGCAAGTGGGTGATCCGCACGGCCGAGTCGGTCGTGTTGACCCCCTGGCCACCGGGGCCGGAGGAGCGGTAGACGTCGACCCGCAGGTCGTCGTCATTGATCTCGACGTGATCGGACTGCTCGACGACCGGCAGCACCTCGACGCCGGCGAAGCTGGTCTGGCGCCGGCCCTGGTTGTCGAACGGGCTGATACGCACCAGGCGGTGGGTGCCCTGCTCGACCGAGAGCGTCCCGTAGGCGAAGGGCGCCTTGACCTGGAAGGTGGCCGACTTGATGCCCGCCTCCTCGGCGTAGGAGGTGTCCAGCACGTCCACGGTGTAGTTGTGCCGCTCGGCCCAGCGGGTGTACATGCGCAGCAGCATCTCGGCGAAGTCCGCCGCGTCCACCCCGCCGGCCTCGGAGCGGATGGTGACCAGGGCCTGCCGGGAGTCGTACTCACCGCTGAGCAGGGTCTGGACCTCGAGCTCGTCGATCGACTTGCGCAGTTTGCCGAGCTCTTCCTCAACCTCGACCCGAGCTTGCGCGGCGTCGCCGGAGTCGGCGTCAGAGCCCTCGGCCTCTGCCATCTCCCACAGCAGCTCAGCGTCGTCGATCCGGGTGCGCAGGTCCTCGACTCGTCGAATCTGGCCCTGGATGTGGCTCAGCTCGGAGTTGACCTTCTGCGCGTGCTCTTGGTCGTTCCAGAGGTCGGGATCGCCAGCCTGGGTCTCGAGCTCGGCGAGCTGCTCGCGCAGGCGCGGCAGGTCGAGGACCTTCTCGATGCTCACCAGGGTCGCCGAGAGTTCCTTCAAATCGGCCAGTACGTCCGTCACAACAGCCCAGCGTACTGGGCTGTTGGACGGACGTACTCTCGATGGCTCGATCGGTGGCTAGTCAGCGCTGACTAGTGGCCCAGCAGCAGGATCTGACCCGGACCGCTGCCGCCGCTGGCCGCCGGGGCGGTGGAGGCGTACAGATGGCCGTTGGCGAACTCGAGGGCGACGACTCCAGGTCGGGTGAGGACCTTCTTCGGGTGGCCGTGCCAGGCCAGCGAAACCGTGCCGGTGGTGATCTCGGCGACGTAGATTTTGCCGTGGGAGTCGACGGCGAGGTTGGTCGCGCCGGCGAATCCGGTGGCGATCCGGAGGGGCTTGCCGAGGTGCGAGTTCAGCCAATAGACGCTGCCCGGGTTACCGCCGCTGGGTCCTTCGGGACCGCCCGGCAGGGTGGTCGCGTACAGGGCGCCGTGCGGGCCGAGTTCGACGTCGGTCGGAACCGGCTCGAAGTTGTACGTGACTCCGACCGCGCAGGCGGGCAGCCCGTTGGCCGCCGCGAAGGCCTTGGTGATCTTCACCGGCTGCCGCGGCAGCACGCTGAGGACCGAGATGTGGCCATGGCGGTCCACCTTGAGCACGTCGTTGCCGCCGGCGTCAGCCACGGCCCAGGAGCCGTTGCCGAGGTAGGTGGTCGCGTAGGGATGCGAGTCGATGTCGCCCCGGTAGGAGACCGGGATGTCGAGCGCGGTGAGCGCCTTGCTGACGCAGGAGCTCGGGTAGTCTACGCCGTAGAGCGTGCGGCCGTCGGGGTTGTGCTTGCGCTCGAAGCCGGAGAGGTCGGCCACGACGGGTTTCTTGCCCTTGGTGAGGATGGTCAACTTGGTCGAGGTGTGATCGCCGTTGCTGGTGGTGTAGGCCAACGAGCGGCTGTCGGGCGTGACGGCGACGCCGGCGAGGTCGCCGCCCTGGGCGGGGCTGGGGCCGGTGGCCAACGGCGTGGACCGCCCGAGGAGGTTGAGGGTGGACGTGAAGCTGTCCGCGACAAAGATCTTCTTGCCGACCACGGCGAATTGCAGCGGTCCCACGTAGGCCGAGGACAAGGTCTTCACGACCCGCAGCTTGGGCGCGGGATGCGAGCCGTGGCGCGTGCTCGCCTCGGCGGGTTGCGCGACCAAGGGAACGGCCACGAGCGCGGCGACCCCGAGAGCCGCGGCGGTCTTCAGATGGCGGATGGGCATCTACTAACCTCCTGCACAGAGCTATCTCAGCTGCTGCTTAGCTCCTTCGACTATCGCAAAATATGACGGTCGAGTAAATCCCCTAGTTAGCGAACGCATTTCACCGCGGACCCCCGGCGTCGAAATCGTCGGCATCGAAATCGTC
>JAOPUY010000233.1 GCA_025963265.1 Frankiales bacterium
ATCCGTAGTCCTCCAACTGCATGAGCACCAGCGGGGAGAAGTGGTCATAGAGCAGGGCGACGTCGACGTCCTCCGGGCCGACGCCGGCCATCTCGTAGAGCCGCTTGGCCACCGGTCGGTGCCCGGAGGAGGCGAATTCGTCGTCGGGAATCTGGAAGTAGGTGAACAGCGCCGGCCCCCAGCGGCCGGTGCCGCCGTTGGCTGAGCCCATGATGTAGACCGGCGGCTGCCGCAGGTCCCGGGCGCGCTCGGCCGAGGTCGTGATGACCGCGACCGCGCCATCGGTCTCCATCGTGTAGTCGAACAGGCACAACGGATCGCTGATCATGCGGGCGTTGAAGTAATCCTCCATCGTCAGCTTGTCGCGCCGGATCGAGGTCGGGCGCCGAATCGCGTTATCGCGCTGGGCGATCGCGATGGCCGCCAAGTGTTCCCGGGTGGTGCCGTAGAGCTCCATGTGCCGTCGGGTCAGCAGCGAGAAGCTGTGCCCAGGCGAGATCAGCCCGCTACCGGAGGTGAAGGCCTGAGTCGGGGGGATGCCGGTTCCGCCGTAGGCGCCGCCACCGCCACCGCCGCCGCCACCGCCATCGCCGACCTGGGTGCCGCCCAGTCGACGATTGACCTGTTGCAGCGTCATGAGCGAGACGCAGACTTCCGACATTCCGCCGTGGATCGCCGCCGCGGCCAACCCCAGCGAGCCGGCCGAGCCGCCACCGCCGGAGGTGAGGGTCGCGGCGAACCTGACCTCGGGAACGCCGAGGACGGAGGCGATTTGGGCCGGGTCGCAGGAGCCGGCGTAGATCGCGAAGCCGTCTAGGTCCTTGACCGTGAGACCGGCGTCCTCCAGAGCGGCGAGGATGGCGGTGCAGGCCATGGACAGCTGGGTTTCGGGCAGTGACTGACCGCGTTTGTAGTAGGGCGTGGCTCCTACCCCGACTACGGCGGTCTCGTCCTTGATGCTCACAAGCGGATTCTCCTCATCTGCAGCGCGCACCGCGCGAGCCCGGCTCGGCTGCTGCTGAGGGGGTTCGCGCGGTGCTCGGAACGTGGTCGACCACAGTGAGTGACTGGCGGCTCGACCGGCGTCGACCTCTCAAGGTCTACACCGTCTACCTCTACGGGTCTAGCCCCAAGATCATCGTTTCCACTGCAACGGCAGGCTGTTGAGGGTCATCATCCCGCCAGCGGCCTCAGTGCAGGCCACCCGCTCGTCGAGCCAGTACTCCGGAATGCGCTTGTGCCACTCCTGATAGGCGATGGTGAGCTCGTGCCGGGCCAGATGCGAGCCCAGGCAGCGATGCGGACCGGCCCCGAAGGTCAGGTGCGAGAGGTCGACCCGCTCGAAGTCGGCCGTGAGGGCGTCCGGGTAGGAGCTCTCGTCCCGGCCTGCGCTCGGGTAGCTGATGACGATCATCTCACCCTTGAGCACCGGGCAGCCGGCGATCTCGGTGTCCCGCGCGGCCTCCCGCGGGGTGTTGACGATGGGGTAGAGCCGCAGCAACTCCTCGGTCGCGTTGGCGATGAGCTCGGGCCGGTCGACCAGGCGCTGCCGGTCGGCCGGGTGGGTGGCCAGATGCAGAAATCCGTAGCCCAGCTCGGCCGTCACGGTGTCGAGGCCGGCCATGAACATCAACAAGTAGAAACTGAGCAGATCGGTGTCGCTGACCGGCTCGCCGTCGATCTTCCACTCGAGCGCCTCGGTGACCAGGCCGGCCGGACGCTGGTCGCGCGTCATCGCCCGCCGCGGGGCGATGACCTCGACGAAGTACTGGGTCACCGCGGCCTGGGCGGCGTGCATGCCGGCGATCGCGGCCGGTCCCTGGGCGTAGTCCGGGTGCAGGATGGCGGTCTCCCATTTGAGCAGGTCCTCCAACTGCCCCAGCGGCAAGCCCATGAACTCGAGGAAGATTCCGGTCGGGTAGCGCAACGCGAAATCGGCCGTGAAATCGCACCGGCCGCGGTCGATGAAGGTGTCGATCAGGTCGTTGGCCCGGGCCCTGATCCGCGCGTCCCACTTCTCAATCCGGCCGGGAGAGAAGTAGGAGCCGAGCACCCGCCGCCATTTGGTGTGCATGGGGCCGTTCAAGGTCTCCGGCACCAGCTCGAATGGCGAGTACTCGCCGGTGGAGAGCATCTTCAACGACTGCGGAAAGGTCTCAGCGTCCTGGGCGACCTGCAGCGCCTCCTCGTGGCCGGCGATCAGGAAGAACCCGATGCCTTCCTCGACCCGGACGATCGGATTGCTGCGGCGCGCCTCGTCGAGCATCCGATGGCCGGCCAGCGCCTCGCGGGCGGGCCCTTCCCACTGGATGTTGGCCACCGGGCAGCGGCTGCTGGCCGGCGTCGACGGCGTCGACTGGGTCTGCGTCATGGGAACCCCTTCATAGGTGAGCCGGACGCTATCAGTGACCTAGGTAACACTCAAGGCGCTCGATCCGGGGCAAGCGACTTCAATGCAGGTATGGGTGACTACGGACTTTCGCAGGGAATTCTCAACCTGAAATCCATCGGCGCGATCACGTTCGGCCCGGATGGGATCCTGTTCCTGGCCGACAACGTCGACGCCGCGGTCTACGCCCTCGACGTCGCTGACTCGGCCCCGCCGGCCGACGCCCCGATCGACGTGGAGCGCCTCGACGCGCGGTTGGCCTCCTACGTCGGGGTCGATCCGGCCCATCTCAGCATTCGGGGCATGGCGGTGCACCCCGTCTCGGCCGCGGTCTACCTCTCGGTGATGCGCGGGCACGGAGCCGCCGCCAGCCCGGTGCTCGTGCGAGTGCTCGCCGGCGGCGCCGTCGAGGGCGTCGACCTGCTCGAGGGCCGCTTCTCCCGGCTGCGCCTCGGTGACGCTCCGCGGGCCGACGACGAGCGCCAGGACGTGTTGCTCAACGACACCAGCGACGCCGCGGCCGACTACGAGATCAACGGCGTGCACCTGAAGATCTCCCGGATCGGCCTGCGCGCCTCGACCATCACCGACCTCGCCTTCCTCGACGGCACGTTGCTCGTCGCCGGCGCCTCGAATGAGGAGTTCGCCTCGACCCTGCGGCGGATCCCGTTCCCGTTCACCGACAAGGCGCAATCCACGGCGCTGGAGATCTTCCACGTCTCGCACGGCAAGTACGAGACGGCGTCGCCGATCCGGACCTTCGTCCCGTTTAACGAGGGCGCGAGCGTGCTAGCCAGCTACACCTGCACGCCGGTCGTCCAGTTCTCCATTGCAGACCTGCTGCCGGGGGCCAAAGCCTCCGGACGGACGGTGGCCGAGCTCGGCGCGATGAACCAGCCGCTAGACATGATCAGCTACCGCCAGGACGGCGCCGAGTACCTGCTGGTGTCCAACTCCCGGCACCCGTTGCTGAAGATCCCGACGAGTGCCATCGCCGACCAGCCGCCGCTCACCGAGCCGACCGAACCAGTCGGCGTCCCGCGGCAGGAACTCGCGCACGTCGGCGTCAGCTGGATGGCCAACCTGGGCCCGGCGCGGGTGCTCATGATGCAACGCGACGAGACGGGCGAGTTGGCCCTGCACTCCAACGCCACCTACACCCTATGAGCCCTCGCCAGCGTCCGCTCGAAGCGAGTTGGTCGGCTCACGAGGGAGCGGACTGCCTACGCGTCGTCGGCTCGAGCATCGACGCGCTGGGCGCCGGGCCGCGGGCCGCGACCGCGGCTAGCGGCCCCGATTGGCTGAGCCAGGTCCTCGCGGTGTTCCCGGTCTTCGCCGACGGGCCCGTCCCGGCCGACTTCCCGGCGATGGCCGGTGAGTTTCTGCTCGCCGACGACGGCCTGTGCTTCCGGCCGCGACACGCCTTCCTACCCGGACAGGAGTACGAGCTGAGGGTGCTCGCACCGCCGGCTGGTCCCGCCTCGGTCCGGATCACCCGTCCGCGGCCAGTCGCCGCCGACCGGGCTGAGGTCCTGGCGATCTTCCCGACCGCCGCCGAACTGCCACGCAATCACTTGCGCTTTTACCTGCAATTCTCGGCCCCGATGAGCGAGGGGCAGGCGGCGACCGCGGTGACCTTGCGGCGGGCCAGCGACGACCACGTCCTGCCCGACGTCCTGCTGGCGATGGAGCCCGAGCTGTGGGATCGCGAGCGCACCCGCCTGACGCTGCTGCTCGATCCGGGGCGGATCAAACGGGGCCTGGCCCCCCAGCTGGAGGCGGGTTACCCGCTTTCGGCCGGACAGGACGTGGTGCTGGAGGTCGCGGACACCTTCGCCGACGCCGGCGGGGCGCCGCTGCAATCGCCGGCCTACCGCCGGTATCGGATCGGTCCGGACGTGCGCCGGGTCGTCTCGGTCTCCGACTGGACGCTGGCCCCGCCCACCGCGGGCAGCACCGAGCCGTTGGTCCTGCGTTTTGACCGCCCGCTCGATCAGGCCCTGGCCCGGCGATGCCTGACCGTCCAGGACGAGCGGCGACGACCGGTCGCCGGGATGAGCACGCTGGGCGAGGGCGAACGCGACTGGGTGTACATCCCGGACCAGCCCTGGGCCGAGGGCGACTACACGCTGTCGGTCAACCCAGTGCTGGAGGACCTCGCCGGCAATTCACTGCGGCGGGTCTTCGACCTCGACCTGACCCGGCCCGAGGACGCGCCGGGGTCGACCGCGCCGACCGTGCTGCCGTTTCGCTGCTCCTGAGCGCTTAGATCGCGACGATGTCGGGCGCACCCAGCCGCGCCGCGTCGGCCGTCGCGTCGTCGGGCTGGGTCTGCGAGTCGCGCTCGGCGGCCACCCGCGCGAGGTAGTGCTTGACCTCCTGTTCGGTCTGGGCGGCATCCCAGCCCAGCGCGCCGGCCATCAGCGCGGCGACCTTCGGACCGGCGGACACCCCGCGGTCCCAGGCCTCGATCGAGATTCGGGTCCGTCGGGCCAGCACGTCCTCCAGGTGCCGGGCGCCCTCGTGGGTGACCGCGTACAGGGCCTCGACGCCCAGGTAGTCATCCGCGCCAGGCAGCGGTTCGGCCAGGCTCGGGTCAGTGGCCAGCAGTTCCAGCACCTCGTTGATCGCCGAGCCGTAGCGCCCGAGCAGATGCTCGATCCGCGAGACGTGCAGGCCCGAGGAGGCGGCTAGCTCGTGCCGCTGGTTCAGCAGCGCGTGGTAGCCGTCGGCCCCGACCAGCGCGATGTCCTCGGTGCAAGAGTCGGGAACCCGCTCGTCCATGCCGCGGACCGCCTCGTCCACCGCGTCCTTGCCCATGATCCGGTAGGTCGTGTACTTGCCGCCGGCGACGACCACCAGCCCGGGGACCGGATGTCCGACGACGTGCTCGCGCGACAGCTTCGAGGTCGACTCCGACTCGCCGACCAGCAATGGCCGCAACCCGGCGTAGACGCCCTCGACGTCGGCTCGGGACAGGGGCGAGGCCAGCACCGAGTTCACGTGCTCCAGCAGGTAGTCGATGTCGCTTTCGCTGGCCGCCGGATGAGCCTTGTCCAGCGACCAGTCGGTGTCGGTGGTGCCGATGATCCAGTGCCGGCCCCAGGGGATGACGAACAGCACGCTCTTCTCGGTCCGCAGGATCATCCCGGTCTTGGACTGCAGCCGGTCCCGCGGGATGACGAGGTGAATCCCCTTGGAGGCGCGCACGTGGAACTGGCCTCGGGTGTCGGCCAGAGATTGGGTGTCATCGGTCCAGACGCCGGTGGCGTTGATGACCTGCTTGGCCCGGACGGTGAACGTGTGTCCGGTCTCTAGGTCTTCCAACGACGCCCCCGTGACCCGCTCGCCCTCCCGCAGGAAGTCGACCACCCGGGTTCGGTTGGCCGCGAGCGCGCCATAGGAGGCCGCCGTCCGCACGACCGTCATGGTGTGGCGCGCGTCGTCGACTTGGGCGTCCCAATACTGGATGGCCCCGGCGAAGTTCTTCGGCGACAGGCAGGGCGCCTCGCGCAACGCGCGGCGCTTGGTCATGTGACGGTGGTGGGGCACCCGGTAGCCCTTGCCGCCGAAGGCCGCCATCACGTCGTAGATCAAAACTCCACTGCCCACGTAAGGCCGTTCCCAGAAGCGGTGGGTGAGCGGATAGAGGAACGGGACCGGCCGGACGAGATGTGGGGCGATCCGGTCCAGCAGCAGCGCGCGCTCCTTCAGCGCCTCGCGAACGAGGCCGAAGTCGAGCATCTCCAGGTAGCGCAGGCCGCCGTGGATCAGCTTGCTCGACCGGCTCGACGTTCCGCTGGCCCAGTCGCGGGCCTCGACAATGCCGGTGCTCAGGCCGCGGGTCACGGCGTCGAGCGCAGTCCCCGCGCCCACCACCCCGCCGCCCACGACGAGCACGTCCAACTCGATCGCCGACTCCAAGGCGACCAGCGCGCTCGCCCGGCTCTGCGGGGACAGTTCGGTTATCTGCATATCAGTCGACCTCTACCCAGTTGAGTGTTCTCTCGACGGCCTTCTTCCAGCCGGCGTAACCGTCCCGACGCTGGTCTTGCGACCACGAGCACTCCCAGCGTTTGGACTCGTTCCAGTTCTCGCGCAGCTCGTCGGTGTCCTTCCAGAATCCCACGGCCAGCCCGGCCGCGTAGGCCGCGCCCAGCGCGGTCGTCTCGGCCACCACCGGCCGGGAGACCGGGACGCCCAGGATGTCGGCCTGCAGCTGCATGCAGAGGTCGTTCGCGGTCACGCCGCCGTCCACCTTCAGCACCTCGACGTGCACCCCGGAATCGGTCTCCATCGCCTCGGAGACGTCCCGGCTCTGGTAGCAAATCGACTCCAGCGTCGCCCGGGCCAGGTGGGCGTTGTTGTTGAAGCGCGACAGCCCGACGATCGCGCCGCGGGCGTCGCTGCGCCAATAGGGCGCGAACAACCCCGAGAACGCCGGCACGAAGTACACCCCGCCGGTGTCGTCCACTCGACGGGCCAGGCCCTCGATCTCGGCCGCGCCGGAGATGATGCCGAGCTGGTCCCGCAGCCACTGCACGGCCGAGCCGGTGACGGCGATCGAGCCCTCCAGGGCGTAGACCGGCGCGTCGTCGCCAAACTGGTAGCAAACCGTGCTGAGCAGGCCGTTCTTGCTGCGGACGAGTTCGGTGCCGGTGTTGAGCAGCATGAAATTGCCGGTGCCGTAGGTGTTCTTTGCCTCGCCCGGAGCCAGGCAGACCTGCCCGACCATGGCCGCCTGCTGATCGCCGAGGTCGCCGTTGAGGGTGACCTCACGCAGCGGTCCAGGCCGGCGGATCGAGCCGTAACCCTCGCCGGTCGCCGAGGACGGCTTGATCTCGGGCAGCATCGAGCGCGGAATGGCGAAGAAGCCGAGCAGCTCATCGTCCCAGTCGAGCGTCTCCAAGTTCATCAGCATCGTCCGGCTGGCGTTGGTGACGGCGGTGACGTGCACCCCGCCATCGACGCCGCCGGTCAGATTCCAGAGCAGCCAGGAGTCGGTGTTGCCGAAGATCGCGTCACCCTTCTCGGCCGCCTCGCGCACGCCGTCGACGTTCTCCAGGATCCACTGGATCTTGCCGCCCGAGAAGTACGTCGCCGGCGGCAGACCAGCCTTCTGCCGGATGACCTCGCCCCGGCCGTCCCGCTCGAGCGCGCTGGCGATCCGGTCGGTGCGGGTGTCCTGCCAGACGATCGCGTTGTAGTACGGCCGGCCGGTGTTTTTATCCCAGACGACGGTGGTCTCGCGCTGGTTGGTGATGCCCATCGAGACCAGGTCTGAGGCGTGCAGACCGGCCTTGTTCATCGCCGTCTGCATGCACGAGATCGATCGTTCCCAAATCTCGACCGGGTTGTGCTCGACCCAGCCGGCCTGCGGCAGGATCTGCTCGTGCTCCAGTTGGTGGCGGGCCACCTCGTTGCCGCCGTGGTCGAAGATCATGAATCGTGAGCTAGTGGTGCCCTGGTCGATCGCGCCGACGAAGTCAGCCATGTCGCACTCCTGTCTGTTGGTTGGTCGTGGCGCCGTCGCTGATTCGAGCGTCCTCATCCCCGCTCGGGGCGGCGTGCTCCCCCAGTGGCGGCTCCACCGGCAATCGTCCGGGCTCCTGCGGGGCCCCCTCGGCGTCCTCTTCATCGGGCAGATTGCGCTGGTAGAACAAGGCGAACAGGCCACCGCCGAGCACCGCCCCGACCAGCGGACCGGCGATGGGCACCCAGAAGAAGAGGTGGCCGTATTGATCTCGCCAGGCGCCGGAGTAGCCGGTGATGTAGGAGGCCAGCCGCGGTCCGAAATCCCGCGCCGGGTTGATCGCGTAGCCGTCCAGCGTGCCCCAGGCCATCCCAATGGCGACGATGAGCAGGCCGATGATGAAGGGCGCGAGGTTGGCCAACGGCGGCGTGCTGCGGATCGAGGTGATGGCCATGATGAGGAAGACGAGGATCGCGGTGCCGATGATCTGATCGCGGAAGGCCGCCAGGTCGCTGACCGGCAGCGTCCCATTGCCGGGCAGCGTGGAGAAGATGATCTGACTCTTCACGGTGTGGCCGGGGTCGAACTTGTTGATGATGCCGGCGTAATTCCAGCGGACGATCAGCGCGCCGACGAAGGCGCCCGACGTCTGGGCCAGCACGTAGGGCAGCACCTTGCGCCAGGCGAAACCCTGATAGAGGGCCAGGGCCAGGCTGACGGCGGGGTTGAGGTGGGCGCCGCTGACCCGACCGGCGACGTAGATGCCGAGCATCACGGCGAATCCCCAGGCCCAGGCGATGCTGTCGTGGTCGCCGATGCCGCCCGCGACCACCTGGGCCACTACCCCGGCGCCGATCAGAATAAGGATCATGGTCCCGAAGAACTCCGCGGCCAGCTCGGCCGGTAGCCCGTGTATTCGCCTCTGACGTGCCGGCATGAGCGGCCTCCATCCCAGACGGGGCGACGACCGGACCGGCCTGAGCCCCTGTGGACTGGACGCTACAAACCAGTTAACCCGGCGGAAATAACCGACGTTCGGCATTGTCGTACGTTTCCCGGGTTCCGCTGAGTAGCGTTTAACCATGCCCGGGTCGCTCCAGTCCATCGAGCGTGCAGCCGCCGTGCTGCGGCTGCTGGCCCGGCACCCGGAGGATCTGGCGTTGCATGAGATCGCGGGCGCGCTGGAATTGGCCAAGGGCACCGCGCACGGCATCGTGAACACGCTCCGCGTCGTCGGACTGGTCGATCAGGATCCGCAGTCGGGCCGGTACCGGCTCGGAGTCGGGCTGAACGAGTTGGCCAGCCACCACTTGGACGTCAACGAGCTGCGTTCGCGGGCCGTGAACTGGGCCGACACGTTGGCCGGGCGCAGCGCGGAGTCCGTCCGGTTGGGGACCTTGTCCGGCCCGCAGGTGCTCGTCGTCCACCATGTCTTCCGCCCCGACGACCAACCTCAGACCATGGACACCGGCACCTTGCTGCCGGCCCACGCCAGCGCGCTCGGCCTGGCCTTGCTGGCCTACGCGCCCGAGGCGGCCGCCGCGTACGCCGAGTTGCCGGCGTTCACGCCCCGCACCATCATCGACCGCCAAGTTCTCAGCGCTCGGCTGAGAATGGTCCGCGCCCAGGGGTGGGCCGCCGAACGAGCCGAACGACTGGCTGAGCACGCCTCGATCGCCGCCCCGATTCGCGACCCGGGCGGCCTGGTCGTCGGCGCGATCGGAATCTCCGGCCACGCCGAACGGCTGTTTGGGTCCGGAGACGTCCCGAGCGCCGAACTCGTCGAGTTGGTCGTCACCGCCGGCCGGTCGATCTCGCGCGACCTGAGCTCGGATCGGCGCTGACGGTGGCCGACCAGCGGGCCGATCAGCGCACGGTGCGGCCGCGTTACGTGCTGTCCATCGATCAGGGCACGACGTCCACTCGCTGCATGATCTTCGATCACGCGGGCGGCCTGCGCGCACTTCGCCAACGCGAGCACCACCAGTTCTTTCCGCAGCCGGGTTGGTCCGAGCACGATGCCAAAGAGATCTGGCGCAATGTCGAACGGATCGTCCCGGCGGCGATGAAAGAGGCCGGCATCACCGCGGCCGACGTCGTCGGCATCGGGATCGCGAATCAGCGCGAGACCCTGGTGGTCTGGGAGCGCGCGACCGGCGAGCCGGTGCACCGGGCCATCGTCTGGCAGGACATCCGCACCGCCGAGTTGATCCAGCAGTGGCAGGCCGATCCGCGGGCCGGGCGGGTGCGGGAGCTGACCGGCTTGCCGATCGCGTCCTACTTCGCCGCGCCTCGGTTGCATTGGCTGCTGGCTGAGCGACCCGAGTTGCGGGAGCGGGCCGAGCGCGGCGAACTGCTGGCCGGCACCATCGACAGCTGGCTGGTGTGGAATCTGACCGGCGGCGTCGACGGCGGCCGGCACATCACCGACGTCACCAACGCCAGCCGGACGCTGCTGATGGACCTGCGCACCCGGCAATGGCATCCGGAGCTGCTGGAGCTCTTCGAGATCCCGGCCGCGGTGCTGCCGGAGATCGTGCCCTCCCTCGACGCTCACGGCCTAGCCCGCACGGTGGTGCCGGGCGCGCCGATCACGGCGCTGCTGGGCGATCAGCAGTCGGCCCTGTTCGGACAGGCCTGCTTCTCGGCCGGCGAAGTCAAGTGCACCTACGGCACGGGCGGATTCCTGTTGATGAACACCGGCGACAAGCTGGTCGACTCCGAGCACGGTCTGATCCCGACCGTGGCCTACACGACCGGCAGCGGCGAGCACGGCTACGCGTTGGAGGGCTCGATCGCGGTCACCGGCTCGCTGGTGCAGTGGTTTCGGGACGGCCTGGGCATCATCAGCACCGCCCCCGAGATCGAGACGCTGGCGCTGACCGTGGCCGACAGCGGCGGCAGCTTCATCGTCCCGGCCTTCTCCGGCTTGCTGGCCCCCCACTGGCGAGACGAGGCCCGCGGCGTCATCGTCGGGCTCACGTCCTATGTCACCAAGGCGCACCTGGCCCGAGCGGTGCTCGAGGCGACCGGCTGGCAGACCCGCGAGGTCATCGACGCCATGCGAGCCGACACCGGCTACCCGATCCCGGCGCTGCGCGTGGACGGCGGGATGACCTCGAACAACCTGTTGATGCAGTTCGTGGCCGATGTCTCCGACGCCGTCGTCGCCCGGCCCCTGGTGGGCGAGACGGTGTGCGTGGGCGCGGCTTACGCGGCTGGGCTCTCAGCCGGCTTCTGGCCCGACTTCGACGCGCTACGGCGCAACTGGCACCGGGCGGCGCAGTGGAGCCCGGTGATGCCGGCCGAGGCGCGGGAACGGGAGTACCGCAATTGGCGGCGGGCCGTCG
>JAOPUY010000246.1 GCA_025963265.1 Frankiales bacterium
ATGAAGTCAACCGGCGAGGTGATGGGCTTCGACAAGGTGTTCGGCACCGCGTTCGCCAAGTCCCAGGCCGCGGCGTACGGCTCGCTGCCGGCCAGCGGAACCGTCTTCGTCTCGGTCGCCAACCGCGACAAGCGGGCGGCCATCTTCCCGGTCAAGCGCCTGCACGATCTGGGGTTCCGCATCCTGGCCACCGCGGGAACCGCGCAAGTGCTGCGCCGCAACGTCGTCGCCGCCGAGATCGTCGGCAAGTTCTCCGACGGACCGGGCAACATCGTCGAGGAGATCTTGGCCGGGCGGATCGACCTGGTGCTGAACACCCCGTTCGGCTCGCCGGGCAACTCCGGGCCGCGGGTGGACGGCTATGAGATCCGCACCGCCGCGGTGCAGGCCGGCATTCCGTGCCTGACCACCGTGCAGGCGGCGGCGGCCGCGGTGCAGGGGATCGAGGAGCTGGCCCGCGATGACGTCGGGGTCGCCTCGCTGCAGTCGCACCACCTTTCGCTGAAGGCCTGGCGGGAGGGGCTCGGCTCATGAGCGGTCCGGTCCAGGAGCAGGGTGAGATCTTCGACGTGACCAAGGTGGGCGATTACCTGCAATTCACGGTCGTCGCCCCCGGGGTGGCGCAGTCCTACCGGCCAGGGCAATTCGTCGCCGTCGCGGTCGGCGGCCCGGATTCGTCCATGCTGCTGCGTCGCTCGTTCGCGCTCTACGGGGTCAAGCCCGGCGGGGAGTACGCCGGCACGATCCAGTTCGTGGTCGCGGCTAAGGGCCGGGGCAGTCAGTGGCTGCTCGCGCAGCGCGCCGGCGCCCGCCTAGACCTCGTCGGACCGCTGGGCGTCCCGTTCCCGCTGCCGCGGGAGTCGGTGCCTGCCGTGCTGGTCGGCGGCGGCTACGGCACCGCGCCGTTGCTGCCGCTGGCCGAGCATCTGATCGCGGCTGGCAGCGAGATCGAGCTGATCGTGGGCGCCTCGACAGCGAGCCGGCTCTTCGGCGAGTTGGCGGCCAAGCGGCTGATCGGCTCGGTCACGGTGACCACCGACGACGGCTCGGCCGGCCAACGCGGCTGGGTGACTGACCCGTTGCCCTCGGCTATCGAGCGGCTCGGCGCGGAAATCGTCTACGCCTGCGGCCCGATGGGCATGCTGCGGGCCGTCGGCGAGGTCGCGGCCGCCCACGCGATCCCGGCCCAGGTGGCGGTCGAGGAGTCGATGGCGTGCGGCATCGGGGTCTGCATGACCTGCGTGCTTCCGGTGCGGGGCGAGGACGGGCTCACCCGCTTCCTGCGGTCCTGTGTCGACGGGCCGATCTTCGACGCCAGCCGGATCCGTTGGGCCGACGTGGGCACCCTGCCCGCCGACGTGCTCGGCGCGGACGGGATGTAGAGAGGGATGACGGGCATGACGGCAGCAACAGAGAGCTCGACCGGGCCGGGCGAGCAGGCGGTGGACATGAGGACTTCGCTGGCCTCCTTCCAGCTGCCCAACCCGGTGCTGACCGCCTCCGGCTGCGCGGCGGCCGGCCGCGAGCTCGGTCAGTTCTTCGACGTCGCCGAACTCGGCGGCGTGGTCACCAAATCGATCATGCTGAAGCCGCGTTCGGGACGCCCGACGCCGCGGATGGCCGAGACCCCGAGCGGGATGTTGAACTCGATCGGCCTGCAGGGGCCGGGGATCGACTCCTTCATCGCCAACGACCTGGCCTGGCTCAAGCAGGCCGGCGCCCGTTCGGTGGTGTCCATCGCCGGGCACAACACCGAGGAGTTCGTGAACCTGGCCAAGCGGCTCTACAACCACCCGATCGACCTGCTCGAGGTCAATATCTCCTGCCCGAACGTCGAGAGCCGCGGCCAGGTGTTCGCCTGCGACCCGACCGCCTCGGCCCGGGTCATCTCCGCGGTTCGCCGCGCGGCCAACCCCAACGTCCCCATCTTCGCCAAGCTCTCACCCGACGTCACCGACATCGGGCTGATCGCCCGCTCGGTGGCCGACGCCGGAGCCGACGGCATCTCGCTGATCAACACCCTGCTCGGGCTGGTGATCGACCTGGACACCATGCGACCGGCGCTGGGCGGCGTCACCGGCGGCCTCAGCGGCCCGGCCATCCGCCCGGTCGCCATCCGCTGCGTCTGGCAGGTCCATCAGGCCGTCCCGCACCTGCCGCTGTTGGGCATGGGCGGCATCAAGACCGGCGCCGACGCCCTGCAGTTCATCCTGGCCGGCGCTTCGGCCGTGTCGGTGGGAACGGCGATCTTCAACGACCCGCACGCCCCAGTCCGAATCCTGGCCGAGCTGCAGGCCGAGCTCGCCGCCCGCGGCTTCGCCTCGGTGACCGAGGCGGTCGGCTTCGCCCATCGCGCGGTGGCCGAGCAGGAGGAGTTCTTCGCCTCGCGCAAGCTAGGAGTCGGCGCGTGAGCGAGCCGGTGAGCTTCGGCGCCCGACTCGACGCCGCGCTAGACGCGCGGGGATCGCTGTGCGTCGGCATCGATCCGCACGCCGCGCTGTTGCTCGACTGGGGCTTGGCCGACGACCTCGCGTCCCTGGAGCGCTTCGCCCTGACCTGCGTCGAGGCGTTCGCCGAGGTGGCCGCCGTCATCAAGCCGCAGTCGGCCTTCTTCGAGCGCTTCGGCTCGGCGGGGGTCGCCGTGCTCGAGCGGACGGTGCGACAGGCCCGGCAGGCGGGCGCGCTGGTCGTGCTCGACGTCAAACGCGGCGACATCGGCTCGACGATGTCGGCCTACGCCGAGGCCTTCCTGGCGCCCCCGGGCGGTTCGGTCGGCGCCGCCGTCGACGCGATCACCGTCAGCCCCTATCTAGGGGTGGGATCGCTCAGCCCGGCGTTCGAGCTGGCCACCCAGACCGGGGCGGGCGTCTTCGTGCTGGCCCTGACCTCCAACCAGGAGGGCCCACAGGTCCAGCACGCCCGGGTGGCCGATGGCCGGACGGTGGCTCAGGTCGTGATCGACGAAGTGGCCGCGCTGAACCTCGACGCGAGTCCGCTGGGATCGTTCGGAGTGGTCGTCGGGGCGACGATCGGCGACTCGGTGGCCGAGTTGAGCGCGCTCAACGGGCCCTACTTGGTGCCCGGCATCGGCGCCCAGGGCGGCACGGCGGCCGACGTGGCCCGCATCTTCGGCGCCGCGGCGGCCGCCGTGCTGCC
Organism: Frankiales bacterium; assembly: GCA_025963265.1. GTDB lineage: Bacteria > Actinomycetota > Actinomycetes > Mycobacteriales > Jatrophihabitantaceae > Jatrophihabitans_A. The sequence goes on from JAOPUY010000246.1 coordinate 3,157, forward strand.
GAGCGTGTCGCGCGAAGTCCTTCGGGCCGGTCCGTCGGCCGCGGCGCTGCGCTCGGCCGCCCAACGCGCGATCGAGCAGTTCGCCTTCCTCCGCCCCTGACCTGCGTCCGCCCCGGATGCGGCCCGCTGGCGCGGTTGGGCACAATGCCCTTATGACCTCTGGCTCGCTCGACTCCGCCGACGCCCCCGCCAGCCCCACCAAGGCCCGGCTGACGGTGCTGTCCGGACCCTCCGGAGTGGGCAAGGGCACGGTGGTGGCCGAGGTCCGCAAGCTGTTTCCACACGTCTGGGTGTCGGTCTCCTGCACGACCCGCAAGCCTCGGCCCGGCGAATCGGACGGCGTGCAGTATCACTTCGTGAACGACGCGCAGTTCGACGAGTTGATCGCCGCTGGCGAGCTGTTGGAGTACGCGACGTTCGCCGGCAACCGCTACGGCACCCCCCGCAAGCCGGTTCAGCAACACCTGGCCGCGGGCCGTCCGACCGTCCTGGAGATCGAGCTGCAGGGCGCCCGCCAGATTCGCGACTCGATGCCCGACGCGCAGTTCGTGCTGCTCACGCCGCCCTCGATGGCGGAGTTGCGCGATCGGCTGATGGGCCGGCGGACCGAGGGGGTGCCCGACCTGGAGGCCCGGATGGCCCGAGCCGAGATCGAGTTGGCCGCCGCCGAGGAGTTCGACCGAGTCATCGTCAACGACGACGTGCAGCGCGCGGCCGCCGAGCTGGTCGGCCTGATCGAGGTCGTCAGCGGCTGATCGGACGCGGGTCGTCAACGGGCGCCGTCGGATTTTGGTAAGATCAGTCCAAATCGCTGTTCAGAAATTCCCGAATACAAGACGGATAGAGGCCCGCGTGACCGCAATCGTGCCTGCCCCCGAGGGCATCACCAACCCGCCGATCGACGAGCTGCTCGAGCGCACCAGC
>JAOPUY010000251.1 GCA_025963265.1 Frankiales bacterium
GTCCTGCCCGGACGCCCTAATCGCCGAAGCCGCGGCCGAGGCGCAAAACCTCCTCTAGCGGGCTCAGGCGCGGTCGGTCGCGCTTAGGCGCCAGCTGGTGCCCGGTTCGGTGCTGACCCTGAGCTGAGTAGGACGCTTTCCCGCGGTCAGTGGCAGGTCTGCGCCAAGGACGGCGGTGGCTGTGTCGGCGTCGCACGGCGAGCTGCTGGACCGGCCGTCGGAGTAGGTCAGCGTCAGAGTGTCCGACCCGGTGGCGTGAGAACAGGACCACCGGACGATGAGATGACGGGCCGTCGCCGAAAGCGCAGCGAGCGCCACCGTCGCTGAGCCATTCCCGGTTTGGCTGGCTACCGTGCTCTCGCCCGCGCGGGTCAAGGACGCAGGATCGGCCAACTCGGTTGGCCCGCTCGACGCCACCGCTGGCCCGGCTGGCCCGGCTGGACGCCACGGCGCCGCGCAGGCGAATCCGCTAGGAAAGCCCATGGTTAAAGCCCGATAGTCCGTTTCATTAATGCGCTCCCGTGGTAGGTGTCTGATGTAATAGACGACAATCTACAGATTGCTGAGGCGACTCGTGGGTGGTTTGGCGGCTTCTGTGGATAACTCGAGAACTCCGGGCTTCGCGATCGGACCAGCCCGCGGGCGGCCCCCCGTAGGATTGACCCTCGTGGAATCGCCTGCAGTCAGCCGTGCCAGCGCCGAACGCTCTCGGCGGCAAGCCGCCGAGCAACAACTGCTGGCCCGCTGGGGCGAGGCGAAGATCAGTCCGTCCCGATCTCGCATCGAGGCGCTGATGGACGTGCTCGGCCAGCCGCAGCTCGCCTACCGCACCATTCACCTCACCGGCACCAACGGCAAGACCTCGACCGCCCGGATGATCGACGAGCTGTTGCGGGGCTTTGGCTTGCGAACCGGCCGCTACACCAGCCCGCACCTGTCCTCGATGACCGAGCGCATCGTGCTCGACGGCGAACCGGTCGGCGACGGCGTCTTCGCCGAGGCGTTGGCCGAGATCAGCCCCTACCTGGAGATGGTCGACGCCCGCTCCGACATCCCGCTGACCTTCTTCGAGGCGCTCACCGGGCTGGCCTTCGCGATCTTCGCCGACGCGCCGGTCGACGTCGCGGTCGTCGAGGTCGGCATGGGCGGCGCCTGGGACGCCACCAACGTGCTCGAGTCCCAGATCGCCGTCGTCACGCCGATCGCCCTGGACCACACCGAGTACCTGGGCGACACGGTGGCCAAGATCGCGATCGAGAAGGGCGGCATCATCTACCCCGGCGCCACCGCCATCCTCGCCGCCCAGCCGAACGAGGCCGCGGCCGAGCTGCTGAAGCGATCGGCCGAAGTCCAGGCCTCGGTCGCACGCGAGGGCTTGGAGTTCGGGGTGCTCGACCGCCGGATCGCGTTGGGCGGACAGGTGATCACGCTGCAGGGACTCGGCGGTGTCTACGAAGAGATCTTCTTGCCGCTGCACGGGGCCCACCAGGCCGAGAACGCGGCCGTCGCGCTCGCCGCGGTCGAGGCCTTCTTCGGCGCCGGGGCGCAAGGCGGCTCAATCGACGCCGACATTGTGCGGGCGGCCTTCGCCGCCGTGACTTCGCCCGGGCGGCTGGAGGCGGTCCGGTCAGCCCCGACGGTGCTGGTCGACGCCAGCCACAACCCGGCCGGCATGACGGCGACCGTGGCCGCGCTGGCCGAGAGTTTCGACTTCCGCCGGCTGGTCGGGGTCGTGTCGATGCTGCAGGGCAAGGACGTCCGCGAGAGCCTGACCATCCTGGAGCCCGTGCTCGACGAGCTCGTGGTCACCCAGAACTCCTCACCCCGCGCGATTGACGTGGACGAGCTGGCCGCGGTCGCCGTCGAGGTGTTCGGCTCGGACCGGGTGCGGGTCGAGCCGGACCTGGACGAGGCGCTGTCGGCCGCGGTCGAGCTGGCCGAGGACAACGACGAGGGCCTGCTGGCCGGCGCCGGCGTGCTCGTCACCGGCTCGGTCGTCACCGCCGGCGAGGCGCGGGTGCTGCTCGGCGGTGGCCGATGACGGCCAGCGAGCCCGCGCAACCGCGACCGGAGCACCCGGAGGACTGGCCCGCTGAGCCCGAGCCGACTGAGGAGCAGCTGCGCGAGCGGCAGCAGCGGGCCAACCGCGCGACCCGGGGCGGCATGGCCGGCATCCTGTGCCTGGAAGCCTTCGTCGTCCTGCTCATCCCGCGCACGATCGCCCAGACCAGCGTCGGGATCTCCAGCGGGAAGACCATCGTGCTGGTCGCAGTGGCGGTGGCCATGGTGGTCACGGGCTTCCTGCTGCGGCGGCCGTGGGGCATCGGCCTCGGCTCGGCGTTGCAGGTGGTGCTGGCCTTGACCATCGCCCTGGTGCCGGCGATCGCGATCGTGGTGGTGATCTTCATGGCGATCTGGGGTTACATGCTGCGCACCCGCCATGAACTCGTCGGCACGCCGTCGGGTTGGCGAATTCTCATCTCCTGATCGGGCGCTCAAGGTCCGCTCAACTGCCTCGACGGGCGGCGGTTAGGCTGTCGGGCGTGACTGAGCCTGCGACTGAACGCACCCTGATCCTGGTCAAGCCCGACGGCGTGGCCCGCAACCTGATCGGCGAGATCCTCGGGCGAGTCGAGCGCAAGGGGTACCGCCTGGTGGGCGTGCAGCTGCGCACCGCGGACGCGGCCCTGCTGGCCCAGCATTACGCCGAGCACGTCGGCAAGCCCTTCTATCAGCCGCTGGTGGACTTCATGTCCTCCGGACCGGTCCTGGCCGTCGTGGCCGAGGGGCACCGGGTCATCGAGGGCTTCCGGGCCCTGGCCGGCGCGACCGATCCGACGGCGGCGCTGCCCGGCACCATCCGCGGCGACTTCGGCCGAGACTGGGGCTTGAAGGTGCAGCAAAACCTGGTGCACGGTTCGGACTCGGCGGAGTCGGCCGCTCGCGAGATCGGGCTCTGGTTCGGCGCTCGCTGAGCGTTTTCCTCATTCTCATAGCGGTTTCGGGCGCCTGGGCGGCGCGTCGTAGCCGAGAAACCAGCCTTCGCCGCAATACGATCGACTCGTCATTCACACCAGCATCACGGGCCCCACCCCGCTTCTGTCGAGTCTGCGAGTACCCATGGCGTTCACCCCGATGTCGCTGCTCGGTGGCGACCTGCTGGGTGGTGACCTGGCCGTCG
>JAOPUY010000265.1 GCA_025963265.1 Frankiales bacterium
CGGACCCGTCGGCGTAGCGGATCGAGAACGCGGCCTCGGCTGCGCTGCGGCCGTTAACGGTGTGCACGGCGACATCGGTGATCTTGAAGCCAGCCACGCCGTGGCCGCGCTCCACTGAGCTCGCCCAGCTCTGCTGAAAGCCCTGCTGTCCCTGCTGGTCCTGCGTGCAGAGCATCCCGTTTGCCGCGGCGTAGCGCTTGTCCTGCAGCGCCCGCACGTAGGAGGCCGCAGCCGACTTGGCCCGGTTGTTGGTGTGGCTGACCCCGTAGACGAGCACCGTGATCAAGCTGGCCAGCAGCACCACGCCTAAGCCGACCGGCAGCCCGATGGCCAGCCAGAGCCGGCGCTTGGGCCGCGGTCCCCAGAATTGCCAGCCGAGGGGCGCCGGCGGCCACGACGGGTCGGGCTGCCAGCCCAATGGCGGTTGCCAGCCCGGTGGCGGCGGCGGCCAGCCGGGGGGCGGACGGAAGATCAGGGGCACCAGTAACTCAGCTGGCGTTGCGCAGCGAGTCTGCGCTGGGGGCGCCATCGACGCTTAACGCCGCGGCCCGATCCGGGTGCAAGAACACGAATCGCTTGTACGCCCAGAACCGGAAAACCGTCCCGAGCCCGATGGTGGCCAAGTTGACGATGTTGATGACGAGGTGGTTGTCGCGGTAGTGCAAGGGGTAGGAGAACAGGGCCAGGATCAGCTCGCTGAACACCAGGGCGATCGCGTTGATGCCGAAGAAGAAACTCGTCTCGCGGCCGAGGGTGGTCCGGGCGCGGTGGGAGAAGGACCAATACCGGTTGCCGAAGTAGGCGAAAGTGGTGGCCACCACAGTGGCTACCAGCTTGGCTTTCAACGGCCCGATGTGCTCGGCCGTCAGGATCAGGTTGAACAGCCCGAATTCGATGACGAAGGAGATCGCGCCGATGAACCCGAAGGCGGCGATCTCCTTGATCAGCAGGCGCGAGGAACCGCGTAGGCGGTCGCGGAATGAGGTGGACATTGCCGCTCAGTCTACGACGATCGGCCCTGTGAGTGGGCCCAGAGCGCGCATTTCACCGAGCGTGACCGGCGTCGAGGGCCGGCCGGGCCCGGTCCGGTCCGGGCCGGTCAGGTCACGTCAGGCCGGGTCAGGCCCGTTTGGGCGGCAGCGGGACGAACCCGGACGTCCGCCGCATGTAGTCGGAATAGCCCGGCCGCTTAGCCATGGACCGCTCGAGCACCCGCTTGCCCGATCCGAAGGCCAGTAGATACACCATGATCACCGGTGAGAAGAAGGTCAGCGCACCGGGCCAGTGCTCGGCGCTGACCGCGAAAATCCCGAGCCACACGCAGGCGTCCCCGAAATAATTCGGGTGCCGGGTGTAGCGCCAGAGGCCGCGGTCCATCAATGCGCCCTTTTCCACCTCGCCGCGCGCCTTCTGGGCTTTGAACTTCTCCAGTTGCCAGTCACCGACCGACTCAAAGAACAGGCCGAGGACCCAGAGCGCGATTCCGAGGAACGCCAGCGGCCCGAGGCCGCCGGGCAGGAACATCCCGACCAGCACCGGGGCCGACACCACAAACGCGAGCAGCCCCTGCAGGCCGTAGACCAGGGCGATCGTCGCCCACAACCCGCGATCGGCGAGCAGTTCGGCGTAACGGGGATCCTCGCCGGCGCCGATGGACCGACGCCCGATGTGGCCGGCCAGCCGAACGCCCCAGACCAGGGTCATCCCCAGCAGCAGCCAGCGTCTGCCGCTGTCACCCTCACCGCGGGAGCAGACGAAGGCGGCGACCGCCGCCGCGCTGAACAGCAAGCCCCAGGCGGTGTCGATGACACTGTGCTTGCCGGCGATCCGACTGGCCAGATAGGCGACCAGCAAAACCAGGACGATGGCGAACGCGGCCCAGGGCAGGGCCTGAAAGAAGTCGGCGCTCGGAAAGCCGTTCACGCGGGCTCAACGCTCGCGCACCGGCGGGACCGCGGCGACTCAGCTCGGGCCATGCCACTCCGGCGTCGCCGGCAGGCCTGACTCGCCGATGGCCGAAGGTCGGACGGCCAGGATCTGATCGACACCCATCCGCCCTTCTTCAAACGTCAAACCGCCACCGACTAGGTAGAGCCGCCAGACGCGCGCGACCTCCTCGCCGACCATGGCGACGGCCTCAGCGTAACGGCCCTCGAAGGCGGTGAGCCAATCCCGGACCGTCCACCCGTAGTGCTCGCGCAAGGCCTGCACGTCGCGCACCTCGAACCCGGCCCGCTCGATGAAGCCGAGCGTCTCGCTGACCGGGCGCATGTGCATGTCCGGCGCGATGTAGTTCTCGATGAACGCGCCCCCGCCCGGGGCGGCGTCGGCCCGCCGGGACATCTGCTGCAGCAACAACCGCCCGGTCGGCTTGAGGTGGGAGAACAGCGCCGCGACGTAGACCGGGTAATTGTGCTCGCCGACGTGCTCGCCGATCTCGATCGACGACACCGCGTCGAAGGGCCGTTCCCGCACCGCCCGGTAGTCCTGCACCCGGACCTCGACCCGGTCGCCGAGGTTGCGCTCGGCGATCTGCTTGGCGATGAACTCGTGCTGCTGCTGGGAGATGGTGACCCCCAGCACCTGCACTCCGAAGTGCTCGGCCGCGTGCAGGCTGAGCGAACCCCAGCCGCAACCGACGTCAAGCAACCGCATGCCTGGTTGCAGTCCCAGCTTGCGGCAGATCAAGTCGAGCTTGGCCGCCTGCGCGTCGGCCAAGGACGTGTCGGGTGCGGTGTAGTAAGCCGACGAGTAGGCCATCGAGGAGTCCAGGATCAGCGCGTAGAACTCGTTGGAGAGGTCGTAGTGATGCGCGATCGCCGCGCGGTCGCGGGCCCGCGAGTGCAGCGCTCCGGTGAGCCGCGCCTGCGAGCGCGGTGCGGCCGGTCGCCGACCGATGGCGCCCAGTCGGGCGGCCAGCAGCGCCGCCCGCGCCGTGTCGCCCGGGCTAAGCCGCAGCCCGGACGCGCCACTGGCCCGGGCGTGCCGCCAGATTCGGCGCAGTCCCTCGGCCAGTTCGTCCGCGCCGCCGGGAACGTCGACCTCACCGGTGATGTAGGCCTGGGCCAGGCCGAGCTCGTTGGGCTCCCACAACAACCGGCGCAGTGCGCGGCGGGAGGTGATGACCAGCCTCGGAGCATCGGCCGGGCCGGCCTCGCTGCCGTCCCAGGCTCGCAGGCGCACCGGCAGCTCACCGCCGAGCAGCGGGGTGAGCAGAGCCGCCAACCGAGATGCCGCGCTCATCGCGCCACAGCCAGCGGCTTGGTGAACCCGAACTGGACGACGTCGAGGTAGCGCGAGCGGAAGCCGGCCTCGGAATAGGCCAGGTAGAGCGACCACATCCGGCGGAACACCTCGTCAAAACCAAGCGTGTCGACCTGGATCGCCGCCTCCTCGAAGCTCGCCCGCCAGCGGCGCAGCGTCTCGGCGTAGTGCAGGCCGAAGCTGAGCTCGGAGTTCATCCGCATGCCGGCCCGGTCGACCTCCTCGCGGATCGCGCGCACCGAGGGCAGGTGGCCGCCCGGGAAGATGTACTTCACGATCCAGGTGTAGGTGTTCAGCGTCGCGATCATCCGATCGTGCGGCATGGTGATCGCCTGCAGCCCGGCTCGACCGCCCGGACGTAGCAGCGTGGCGATGCTCTGGAAGTACTCGTCCCAGTGGTTCGCGCCGACGGCCTCGATCATCTCGACGCTGACCAACGCGTCGAACTCGCCGGTGACCTCGCGGTAGTCCTGCAACCGGACCTCGACCAGATCGGCGTAGCCCGCCTCATTGACCCGCTTCGCGGCCAACTCGGCCTGCTCGGTCGAGATGGTCACAGACGTCACCTGCGCGCCGCGGCTCGCGGCCCGGATCGCCAACTCGCCCCACCCGGTGCCGATCTCGAGCAGTCGAGTGCCCGCACCGACGCCGGCGATGTCCAGCAACCGGTCTATCTTGCGGTGTTGCGCGCTCACCAACGACTCGTGCGTCCCACTCGGATCGACCTCGAACAAGGCCGCGGAGTAGCTCAGCGACTCGTCGAGGAAGATCGCGAACAGCTCGTTGGACAGGTCGTAGTGGCGACGGATGTTCTCCCGGGCGCCGTCGACCGTGTTGTCCTGCCCGGAGGGACGCATGTGCACGGCCGCCGCCCGCAGCCGTTGCAGCTTGGCCGGGATCAGAGTCGCCATCCGGCTGGCCATCACGGTCAGCACGCCGGCCACGTCGTCGGAGATCCAGTCCCCGGCCATGAACGCCTCGCCGAAGCCGATCAGGCCGCCGTCGCCGAGCCGTTCGTAGAAAGCGTCCGGCCGGACGAGATGCAGGTCGGGGTCGTTCTTGCCGCCGGCGCCGAAGCGCTTGCCGTCGGCCGTGGTGACTCGGATGGGCAGCGAGGCCACCGCCCGCCGTACTAGGCGCTCGGCGACGAGGGCGCGGACCGGGCGGTGCGGGACGCTGACGATGTCCGGCCAGAGTTCAGCGTCGATGGTCTTCTCCGGAGCGGCGAATGTGGCAGTCATAGGTTGGGCACCCTCGTAGTCAGCTGGCTGGTTCGATGTATCGTCGGCGGCGCTCGAGGTTAAGCCCGCCTGTTCGGTTGTTGGTCGAGGTCGAGGAAATGGTCGAAGTCCCTTGATGAATAAGGTGATTCCGTGCCGCTTGATGCCGAGCATCACGGCCCGGGTGGCCAACGGACGGCCCAGCGCCGACCAGAGCGAGCTGGCTTTTTCCGGCTCGGCGCGGGTGCCGGTGACCACGGCGGAGAATGGTCGGTCCGTCCCGTGGGTCATGCTCACGCTGACCAGCAGTCGCTGACCTGGCATCGGCAGCGTCATCGCGTACTGCCCGTCCACCGGGTAAAAGGGCGAGACGTAGAAGCGCTTGTCCGTCCTCGCTCGGCCCGCGGCGTCCGGCTCGAGCAGATAGCAATGCCTTCCGCCGTAGGTGTTTCTGACTTCCGCGAGCACGTGGGTGAGCTCGCCTTGGCCGTCCAGGCAGTAGAAGACGCTCAGCGGGTTGAACACATAACCCAGCACCCGCGGGTTGGCCAGCATCAGCACTCGGCTCGGACGAGGCACCCCGTGCTCGAGCAGGAAGGCGTCGGCGGCCCCGCGCAACGAGCCAGCGCCGCGCAACGAGGCGGTGTTGGACTGCTCGTCGGTGAGCACGTGGTCGGCGCGTTCGAAGCGCGCCAACCAGCGCAGACCGCGGGGCAAGGATGGCACCTGGTCTAGATCGATCAACCAGAGCGTGCCCGTGTGGCCGAAGGCGTACTCCAGCGGATCGCGCCGCCGGTGGCTGATCTCCACGTCATAACGAGCCGGGGTCAGCCCAGCGCTGGTCACCATGGTGCGCTCACCACCGCACACCCAGGCTGGCGGCGGCCTGTACGCCGGAGCGGCAGCCGTCCTCATGGAAGCCCCAACCGTGGTACGCCCCGGCGAAGGCCAGCCGCCCGTCGTTGAGCTGCGGCAACGCCGACTGCGCCGCGACCGAGTCGGGGGTGAAGATCGGGTGCTCGTAGGTCATCCGGTCCAGCACCAGGGACTCGGCGACTGACTGGCCCGCGCCGCCGTCGTTGAGTGTGACGAGATAGGGCGTCTCGGTCGCCAGCCGCTGTAGGCGGTTCAGGTCGTAGGTGACGTGGACCGCGGCCGCTGCGGCCTGGCAAGAGGGCAGGTAGTAGTTCCAGCTCGACCTGACCCGGGGCGAGGTGGGCAGCACGCTCTGGTCCGAGTGCAGCACCGTCGGGTTGAGCGAGTACTGGATCGCCGACAGGGCGGCGGTCTCGGCCGCGCTCGGGCGGGCCAGCAGCCGCAGGGCCTGGTGCGGATGGGTGGCGATGACGGCGGCGTCGAAGCGCTCGAGCCCGTCCGCCTCGTCGCGGATCACGATCCCGTCCTCGGCCCGTTCGACCGCGCGCACCGGGCTGGCGGTCTGCACCGAGCTCAGCTGCTTGACCGCCTGCTCGACGTAGCGCCCGGATCCGCCGGTCACCGTCCGCCACTGCGGTGAGCCCGAGACCGAGAGCATGCCGTGGTTGTCGAGGAACTCGAACAGGTAACGCGCGGGATAGTCCAGCGCTTGCGCGGGTGAGCAGGACCAGACGGCCGAGATCATCGGCGTCACGAAGTGGGTGCGGAAGTAGCGACTAAACCGGCCCGCGGCGAGGAACTGGCTCATTGTCGCGACGCCGACGCCGTTTGGGCCCGTCCCGACTTCGGCGGCCAGCACGGCCTTGGCCCGCCGGTGGAATCGCTTGACCTCGCTCAGCAGGTAGAGGTACCGCGGGTTGGCCAGGTTGGCTGGCGTGGGGAACAAGCCCCCGAGGCCGCGGGCGCCGGCGTATTCCAGGCCGCAGCCGCCGCAGCGCACTGACATGCTCATCTCCGCGGCCTGCGTGGCGACGCCGAGCTCGCCGAAGAGCCGGATGAGCTGCGGGTAGGTCCGCTCGTTGTGCACGATGAAGCCGGTGTCGACGTCCACTCGTCGGCCGGCCTGGTCGAGGAGTTCGTGCGTGTGGGCGTGCCCGCCCAGGCGGGCCTCGGCCTCGAACAGCGTCACATCCGCCTCGCGCTGCAGGATGTAGGCGGCCGTGATGCCCGCGACGCCACTGCCCACCACTGCTATCCGACGCCGGGTCATGACGGCCATCTCCTCCGCGGTCAGACGCTGATCAGGCGCTGCACTCGATTACGTGTCGGACGAGATTCGGAGCGGCGGGGCGGGTGGATTGTGCGCGGCCGAGGGCTCAAGTCGGACATGAGCTCAACGTACTGGAAGCCGGACGATAGATTAGGTAATCGTGGACAAGCGGACCGGACTGCCGGTGGTGGGCATGGTCGGCGCCGGCCAGTTGGCCCGGATGACTCAGCAAGCGGCGATCGCGCTCGGCCAGTCCATCCGGCTGCTGGCCGATTCGCCCGATGACGGCGCGGCCTTGGTCACGGCCGACGTCGAGGTGGGCGACTACCGCTCGCTGCCCGATCTGCTGCGGTTCGCCGAGGGTTGCGACGTCGTGACCTTCGACCACGAGCACGTGCCGGGCGAGCACATCCGCGCGTTGGCCGCGGCCGGCGTGACCGTGTTGCCGGGCGCGGACGCCTTGATGTTCGCCCAGAACAAGGCCCGGATGCGGGCTCGGATGGCTGAGCTGGCCGTCCCCGGTCCGCGCTGGATCGACCTGTCGGCGGCGGGCGCGGCGGGCGCGGCGGGCGGCCCGACCGACAGCCGCATCGACGGGGCCGAGGTCCGGGCGGCGTTGGCCCGTTTCGGTCAGGACGTCGGCTGGCCGTTGGTGCTCAAAGCCATCTCGGGCGGCTATGACGGCAAAGGAGTCTGGGTCGTGGACTCGGTCGCCGATGCCGAGGAGTTGCTGCAATCGGGTCCGCCGTTGCTGGCCGAGGAGAAAGCCGACATCGACTTCGAGATCGCGGCCCTGGTCGCCCGGTCGCCGTTCGGCCAGGGCGCAGCGTGGCCGGTGGTGGAGACCGTCCAGCAGGACGGGATCTGCACCGAGGTGATCGCGCCGGCGCCACGGCTGTCGGCCGAGCTCGCCGATCGGGCCAGCCAGCTCGCGCTGTCCATCGCCGGTCAGCTCGGCGTCGTCGGTGTGCTGGCCGTCGAGTTCTTCGTGACCCGCTCCGGCGGGCTGCTGGTCAACGAGCTGGCGATGCGCCCGCACAACTCTGGTCACTGGACGATCGAGGGGTCCCGCACGTCCCAGTTCGAGCAGCATCTGCGGGCGGTCTTGGATTACCCGCTCGGTAGCATCGCCCAGACCGCGCCGGTCGTGGTGATGGCCAACGTCCTCGGCGGCCCGGCCGACACCACTCCGGCCCTGGACGAGCGGGTGCACCACCTGATGGCCCGCTGGCCCGATGTCAAGATTCACCTGTACGGCAAGGAATTCCGGCCCGGACGGAAGGTGGCGCACGTGACCGCGTTGGGTGATGACCTCGAGCTGGTTCGCGGCCGGGCCCGCGCCGCCGCCGACTACCTGTCCCGGGGCGACCGGGCGGGGGTGCCCGACCATGACTGAAGCGGACGCGGCGCCCCTGGTCGGCGTCATCATGGGCAGCGACTCCGACTTCGACGTGATGAGCGCCGCCGTGCAGGCTTTGGCCGAGTTCGACGTCGCCTGCGAGGTGCGGGTCGTGTCCGCCCATCGAACCCCGGAGGGCATGCTCGACTACGCGAAGACGGCCGCCGACCGCGGGCTGAAGGTAATCATCGCCGGCGCCGGCGGCGCGGCGCACCTGCCCGGCATGGTCGCCAGTCTCACCCCGCTGCCGGTGATCGGCGTGCCGGTGCCGCTGAAGTACCTCGACGGGATGGACTCGCTGCTCTCGATCGTGCAGATGCCGGCTGGCGTCCCGGTGGCGACGGTGTCCATTGGCGGCGCCCGCAACGCCGGCCTGCTGGCGGTCCGCATGCTGGCCGCCTCCGATCAAGCCCTGCTGAGCAGGGTGGTCGCCTTTCAGCGCTCACTGGCTGAGACGGCGCAGAGCAAGGACGCCGCGCTGGCGGCGAAGCTCCGTACGCTCGGAGGGTGAACCTCGCCCCGCTGCGTGCCGCGCTGACCCGGCACAAGCGGCGTTGGCGGGCCCTGCTCGTGGTGGTGGCGCTGGTCATCGCCGCGGCGGTGGTCACGGCGGTGTTGAACCGTTCACCGTCGATCGCCACCCGCAGCCAATTCGTCGCCGGCACCCCGGAGCCTGCCTCGACCGCGGCCGTGCCGCTGGACACCACGCTGTACTTGCCGGCCAGCACGCCCGCCCCGGCCGTCCTGCTGGCCCACGGCTTCGGCGGCAGCAAAACCGACCTCGCCGCCCAAGCCCGGGACTTGGCCCGGCACGGCTACGTGGTGCTCACCTTCACCGCCCGCGGTTTCGGCGACTCCGGCGGCCTGATCCACCTCGACGCGCTGAACTACGAGATCGCCGACGGCTCCCGGCTGATCGACTATCTCGCCCGTCAACCGGAGGTGCTGCAGCGCGCCGGCTCGCCGGTGATCGGGGTGGGCGGCAGCTCCTACGGCGGCGCGTTCGCCCTGATGCTGGCCGCGACCGATCACCGGGTGGACGCGGTGGCGGCCGACATCACCTGGAACGACCTGGCCACCGCGCTCTTTCCGAACGACCAAGCCGCCGCGCAATCGACGGGCGCCGCTGACCCGAGCGGGGTCTTCAAGAAACTCTGGGTCGGCTATCTGTTCTCGCTCTCGCAGCCGAGCGCGGCGGGCCCGGCTGGCCCGACCGGTTGCGGGCGGTTCGCGGCTGACGTCTGCCAGTTCTACCGAACCGCCAGCGAAAACCCCGCCTCGGTCACCGCGGCGGACAAGGCCCTGCTCCAGCGATCAAGCCCGGCCACCGTCCTCAGCCGGTTGAAAGCGCCGGCGCTGCTCATCCAAGGTGAGCAAGACTCGCTGTTCCCGCTGAGCGAGGCCGACGCCAACGCCCGGCAGATCCGCGCCGCGGGCGCGCCGCTGCAGGTCCGGTGGCGGGCCGGCGGCCACGACGCCGACAGCACGGATGACTCGGTGAACACCTGGGAGCGGCAGTTCTTCGACCAGAAGTTGCGCGGTGAGTCCGGCGGGAACGCCGACGGCAGCTTCCTGCTCGCCCAGCGCAACGCGGGCTTGTCGGCCTCGACCGGGCAATCGGTGAACAAGACGCT
>JAOPUY010000289.1 GCA_025963265.1 Frankiales bacterium
TCAAGTCCGTCAGACTTAGCATCGGTCGGGCGGCCGGACGTCGTCTCGGCCGCGCCGAGGAGGGCTTGTTGGTGGTCGAGGGCCCTTGGCTCCGCCGAAAATCCTTGGCGGCCACGGATGCCGTCCGTCTATGGTGAGTCAGGTGCTGAGTGAGGAGCAGGTCAACGAATTCGCCGAGCGAGGTTTCGTCCTGGTCCCACAAGTGGTCTCGGACGACATCGTGGCCCAGGCGGCCGAGCGAATCGACGAGGTCGTCGCCGCGGAACCACCTGCCACCGACAAGCGCGGCAACCACTTCTACTTCCTCCCGAGCAAGGACGAGCCTGCGCTGAGAGCGCCCTTGACCCGCAGCCCCGCGTTCGGCCTCGCCGAAGAACTGGCCGGGACTGGAACGCTGAAGTACCCGTGGCAGGTCCAGGTCGCACTGAACATCCCGCCGTATCCGCACCGGCCCGGCGGTCCCCACATCGACGCCGCCAACTCCGAGCCGACCGGAGAGCCGATCCGCGGCACATTCACCCTGCTGGCCGGGATCTTGCTGACCGACCAACTCAGCGAGAACTCCGGCAACCTCTGGGTCTGGCCGGGCACGCATCTGACCCACGCCGCATATTTCCGCGATCACGGCCCGCACCTGCATTGCGCCTACCCGCCGATCGACCTGCCTGAACCGGAGCAGATCAAGGGACGGGCCGGGGACCTGCTGCTCGCGCACTACCTCCTCGGCCACAACATCGGCGGAAACTACGAATCCGAGAAGACGCGACGGGCTCTCTACTTCCGGATCAGCGCCAGGGACCATGATTCTCATCGCGGCGCGTTCCTGCAGGACCCCTGGCTCGACTACGAGCCGATCAGGACCCGGGTCAAGGACGCCGCCCGCTCCGCAGGCGTCTGAGATGCCAGCATGTGGTGGTAATGCCGCGGTTACGATCTGCCGGTTGGTGACTCACAGGGCGCCCCGCAGGCGAAGGAGGATTGACTGGTGTCGGTGATCGAGGTGACCGGTCTGCGCAAGGTGTACGGCGAACGCACCGTGGTGGACGGTGTCAGCTTCTCCGTGGAGGCCGGCGAGATCTTCGGCATCCTGGGCCCGAACGGCGCCGGGAAGACGACGACGGTGGAGTGCATCGGTGGGCTGCGTCAGCGCGATGGCGGCCGCGTCACGGTCGCGGGAATGGATCCGGCCAACGAGGGCTCGGCCTTCCGGGAGGTGCTGGGGATCCAGCTGCAGGAGTCCCGACTGCCCGACAAGATGAGCGTCATCGAGGCTCTGGACCTCTACGCGAGTTTCTACCCCAAGCCGCACGACCCAGGCGAGCTGCTCGAACGGCTGGGCCTGGCCGAGCAGCGAAAGACCTACTTCGCCAAGCTGTCCGGCGGCCAGAAACAGCGGCTGTCAGTCGCGTTGGCGCTGATCGGCAACCCGAGGGTGGCGATCCTCGACGAGCTCACGACTGGCCTGGACCCGGCCGCGCGACGCGACGTGTGGGACCTGCTGGAAGACCTGCGCGGCACCGGCGTGACGTTGCTGCTGGTCTCTCACTTCATGGAGGAGGCCGAGCGGCTCTGCGATCGGGTCATCGTCATCGACCACGGCCGGATCATCGCCGCCGACACGCCTGAGGGCCTAGCGGCCAGTGTGCAGGCCGACCAGCGAATGAGCTTTCTGCCGTCCGCGCCGTTCGACCTGGCCGTCCTGCGGGCGCTGCCGGACGTGCACTCGGTCGTTCTGACCGGCGAGCGCGCGGTCGTGACCGGGACCGACAACGTCGCGAGCGCGGTCATCATCGCCCTCCACGGGCGGGGCATCTCGGTGGGCAAGCTCCGGGTCGACCAGCCCAGCCTGGACGACGCGTTCGTGGCATTGACCACCGGCAACGAGCCGCCACTGACCCCCGGTGAGTCCTCGGCTGAGCCCTCCGGTGAACCCTCAGCTGAGCCCTCGGGCGAGCCCTCGGGGGAGGCGGTGGCCCGGTGAGCGCGCCCAGCACCACGAACCCCGGCACCCGGGCCCGGCTGTTCCCGACGATCAACTGGCGTGCGGCCCGCGCGATGCTCCTCAGCGAGGGCCGGCTGCTGCTTCGCAACCCCGGCGTCGTCCTCTGGACGGCCGTCCTGCCGGTCGCCGCCGCGATCATCCTCGGCTCGATTCCCGCTGTGCGTGAGCCGTCCAAGGACCTGGGCGGGCTCAGCTTCTTCCAGGTCTATCAGCCGATCCTGGTCTTCTTCGCGCTCACCCTGCTGGCCATGCAAGCCCTGCCCGACGTGCTGACCCGCTACCGGGAGATGGGCGTGCTCAAGCGGTTGCGCACGACACCGGTCTCGCCCGGGCTGCTGTTGTGCGCGCAATTGGCGCTCATCCTCGCGGTCGCGATCGTCTGCATGGCCCTGATGGTGGTCATCCCCCCGCTGGGCGGCGCTCCCTGGCCGCGCAACGTCGGCGGCTTCGTCATCACCTATCTGCTCGGGGCGTGGGCGCTGCTGGGCCTGGGGATGGTCATCGCCAGCCTGTTCCACAACGCCAAGGTCGCCGCCGGCTTCGGTTCCTTCCTGTTCTTCGTCATGCAGTTCTTCGCCGGGCTGTGGTGGCAGCGGCCCAACATGCCGGGCTGGCTGCGGGACATCTCCGACTTCACGCCCAGCGGCGCCGCGGTCCAGGGGCTGACCGATTCCAGCGTCGGACATTGGCCTCGTGCCCTGTACCTGATCGTTCTGGCCGTCTGGGGAGTCGCGACCTCGCGGCTGGCGATCCGCTTCTTCAGCTGGGAGTAGCCCGCGATCTCGGACGTCGAGCGGGGACGGGTCGGACTGGCTTGCGCGGGTGTCAGCTGATCGGGGGACACGACCTCCACTGGTAGCTCGGCCGATCGGTCGACTGTGTCGAGGGCTCTACTCGGCGAGGCTGAGAGCAACAAAGAACAGCAGCCGACTGAAGGAGCCCGACATGAACCGCATCCGCACCGCCCTGAAGAGCTACGCCAGCCGATACGTGGAGGCGATGGCCTACGTCGACCCGACCGGGTTCGGGTACTACGCCCTGGACCCGATCCCGGACGCCCGCGACGCCCGCCGAGCCGACGACGCCGACACCGCGCGCGTCGCCGACGCTCGCCGCCAGCCGACGGCCGTCGCCGCCTGAGTCCGACAGCGCGCCCGGCCATCGGCCACCAGCCACGAACTCGCACCGACAAACCCAGCAGAAGGAGCCAGACAGATGAGCACCATGACAGCGACAACCGACCCCACCACCATCCCCGGTTTTCCGGCCCTGGCCTTGGACTACCCGATGTCCTTGGGCAGCTATGCGGACTACCGCCACGCGCAGCAGGTCGTGGACGACCTGACCGACCGCGGCTTCCCGGTTGAAAACCTGATGATCGTGGGCACCGACCTCAGATCGATGGAGCGCGTCACCGGCCGGCTGACCCGGCGCAAACTCGCGGCCGCCGCGGGCTTGTCCGGGCTGTGGATGGGACTGTTCGTCGGGATCGCGTTCGCCTTGTTCAGCACCCATGGGCAACTCGGGTTCCTGATCACCACGCCCCTGCTCGGCGCCCTGTTCGGGGTGATCTGGAGCCAGCTGGGATTCCGCGCCGCGACTCGCGGCGGGGCCCGTGACTTCGTCTCGATCACGCAGATGACCGCCAGCCGCTACGAGGTCCTCGTCGAACATCACGTGGCCGCCCAAGCCCACCAATTGCTAGCCGCCGGGCCCCACCGGTGACCTCACGCCCAGGACGCGACGACGCGCTGAACGTCGTCGCGTCCGTTTGGGCCTAGAAAAAGCACTCCCGCTAGACGACGATCAGGGGCGTGACGAACTCGCTGGCTGAGCCCGGGCCGCCTGAGGCTGCTCGCCGCCCTCGGCGGGGGTACCTGTCGATCGCTCTGGTGACCGTCCTGCCCGCGGCGCTGGTCTTGGTGCTGGGGCCCAACGCGCCGCTGGTCATGGTGGGCGCCGTCTGGCTCATCGGCACGCTGGCGGTCGTTTTCGCCCCGCAGTTCCCAGTCGGACAAAAGGCCGTCGCAATAGCGCTGCTACCGGCCGGCGCGATCGCCTGGCGGATCCTCAACCTGGCCCGGGGCGAGACCGTGTGCGTGTCGGCATCTGATCATCCGGTGGCTGTCTGCTCCGGTGGGCACCCCGGTGTCAACCGGGTCATCGAGGCGATGCCGGTGTTGGTCGCGGTCATCCTCGTCGTGGCCGCGGTGATGATCATGCGCTCGCGCCGATCGCACGTTGAGCGGTAGCGCACAGTCTGGACTCGCCGCTGGAGCGAAGTTGCCTCTAGAGAGCGACTATCTCGGTGTACTCGAACGTCATGACTCCACCTGCTACGAAAGGGAGACGTTCGATTTGCGCCTGGACCGCGACCAGCGAGGTGCCCTCGAAGATTCCGATGACGCCATGCTTCTCGGCGAATTTGAACGCCGCCTGAACGGTTCCAGCCTCGCGTAGCTCGTTGAGTATTCGGTCCTCCTCCTCTTGGAGGCTGGCCATCCCAGACGGGTTGATGATGGAGCCGCTCGCGAAGAAGTACATCGTCGTTCCCTTCAGTTGCCGCTGACGCATTGGAGCCGGGCGACGGGGACCAGACCTCGACGATAAACCCACCTAGGGGTGTGCCGCCGCCGCCCTAGGGGTAGTTGAGTGGGGACAGCCCGATCCACATCATCTGGATCCTCGGCATCATCGACTGGTACTAGCCGCAGCCACTGGTACTAAGCGTCACCAACCCAGCCGCTAGCGAGTCCCACCTAGCTGGTGGAGCCCGCGTTGGGTTGCGGGCGGGGCGGGGGCGCCGGAATCGGCGTCCCCGGGTCACGCCCTGCATAGCGTTGTGGGTCCAGGCCGAAGTAGTGCCGGGCGCGCGCCAACACGTCGGCGTCGGTGAGGTTGTCGATGTCGGCGCGGACGTCGGCCACGATCGTGGCCGCGACGTCGTGATCGTGCTTCTCCACGTGGGCCACCCATTGATGCGACGCGTTGGCCTTGCCGTTGCCGTGCCCGAGCAGCAGGATCGCGCGGGCTCCGCGGAGCGCGTCGGTGATCTCCCGCCAATAGTCGGGGTTGCCGGCCTCGTAAGTGCCGTCCGGGTTACCGGCTTTGTGGGCGATCTCGCGCGAGTGGCCCTCGGGGTCGACGTCGAGCACCCGCTCGGGCTCGCCGTCGCCACTCAGGACGAGCGGGAAGATCCGGGTGCGGTGGAAGTCGATCGCCGCGACGACGAATCGATCCCGCAGCGATCGGGGGTTCGTGGTGTTGCGATCTTCCGACTGTCCTGCGTGCTGGGCCACGTTGCACTCCTCAGGTTGCGAATCCTCACCACTTCTCGACCGTACTCAGCCCGGCCGCCGTGACAATGCCGCCGTGACAATGCCGCCGTGAGTACGGATCGAGCTAGCGGGGGCGAGGAGCCAGGCGAGCCCGACTTGCGCGGGCGTGGCGCGATTCCTCCGGCAACGGCTCGTACTGCGCGCTAGTTGAAGGTGACGTCCTGTTCGGAGAGGCCACTCCGGGCGACCAACACGAGGAGCAGCCGCTCCCCGGTCAGGAGCGGACCGACGTCGATCGCGCCGGCTTGGCGCACCGTCGTCCCGTCCGACAAAGACACCTGGACGCCGTGGAAGGTGCTGTCGCCGACGTAGGCGAAAATGGATCCACGGCTGAAGTGCCCCTCGTTGCATACGTTGTACTCCCACGAGATGAACCGACCGGACGCGGTCGGGTGGGTGGGCCAGGAGCAGCTGCCCGTGATGGCACCGGTGGCGCGTAACTGCAACTCACCCTTGCCGTCGACGCGCAGCCAGATCGTCGTGGCCTCCAACGTGCCGTAGTCGCGGTAACCGGCGGCCTTCAGCGAGGCGGCGGTAGCCGGTTTGGCGTTGTTGCCGCCAGCCATATCGGCGCTGGCGTGCATGGCCAGGATCAGCACCGCGGCCGCGATCGCCGCGACGGACACCGCGCCTCTGGCCGGTCGGCCCGACGCCCAGGACTCGGCTGCGATCGCGACTCCGCTTGGCCGGGACAGACGCGGGAGGCCGAGCACGTTGCGGGCCTGCCGCTCGGCGAATTCCGCGCTGAGCAGCTGGCGCTCACCCTTCGCCCCCTTCGGGCCCTTCAGCCGCGCCTGCCAAAGGCCGACCGTGATTCCTTGCAGCGCCAACACAGCGGCGTCGTGCGTGCCGACCGCCACCGCGAGCAGGACGATCGGCAGCCCGGCCAAGGCGAGGAAGCCCCAGCTCCCAAAGCGAAGCGGGTAGGCGTCGCGCCTCACCAGCGCGACTTGGGCCAGGACGGCGCGGGCCAGAACCGGGTCCTCGGGCGACGTCCCGTGGTCGACCGCCCGCAGCACCTCCGCGCGCTGAGCCGAGTTCAGCGGGCCCAGCTGTCTGAGTCGGAGCGACGTCCGCACCGTCATGGTCAGGCCGTAGGCCAAGCAGTAGAGACTCACGCCGAGTAGGCCGGAAGCTGTTGACGTCTGACCGAGCACCTGGTCGACGCCGAGCACGTGCTCGACGCCGAAGATCGCGCCGCCAGCCAGGAACGCGAGGAACCTGCTCGCCAACCCGCGCGCTATCCAGCTTGATCGCGCGTCCCCTCGCAGTCGTGGGCGGTCGGCGGGCGGGCTCACCCCCCAAGCATCTGGCAACTGTTCGCCTTCTGCGCGAGCTCCGCACGTGAGTTCATCCCCTGTTCGCCAACTCAAAGACCGACCTAAGTACCAGCACCGGGGCGAGCCGAGGAATCGCTGGCTGCCGTCCTAACCGGGACCCACCCGGCCAACGACGACCCCATCGGCCGTCGGGCGAGGGTTTTGGGCGTTGCGAGTGCAGCTGGGCACTCGCACAGGCGCGGCTTCAGATCACGAGCGGATCGGCTAGCGCGCCGTGGCCAGTCGCCGGTCGTAATCGTCGGCCAGCGCGCCGAGGGCCGCTGCGGTGTCGCCGCTGAAGCATGAACCGTGCATGACGGCGAGGGTGGTTGGCTCGAGCGCCGCCAGCTCGCGGATGGTGGGTCCAGTGCGTGGGGTGAGGCAGGTGGCGCCGAAGACGTCTTCGGCCTGGGCGGCGGGACCGACGATGTCGTTATCGGCAAGCGCCGGGCCTTGTCCGAGCTGGGTGAACAGGTCGCCGCAGAACAGCGTCTTGGTGGTCTCTTCATAAAGCACCCGCGCCTCCCAGGCGTGCGGCACATGCGGGGTGTCGATGTGCCGGACGCGGTGCCGCCCGAGTTCGATGACCTGACCGTCCTCGAGCGGGCGCGGTGGCCGGTCGGCCAGGTCGTTGAGCGAGACCATGCAGCCCAACCCGCCATGGGCGACTTCGGCGTTGGGTGCGGCGGCGAGCAGGTTGTTCATCGCGCCGCACTCGTCGGCCTCGACGTGCCCGAAGGTGATCCAGCGCAGCCCGCGCAGCGGGGTGATCGATTCGATCGCCTCGGCGACGAACGGAAACATGGCCCGCGGCCCGGTGTGGAACAGCAGCGGTTGCTCGTCGTCGATGAGGTACTGGTTGAACGTGAACCCGGTGGGGCCGATGTCCGGTACGAACGTCGAGAAACGATAGATGCCCTCGGCGATCTCGGCCACGTCGGTGGTCATGAGGTATGTCCGGTCTCGAGGCTTAGTCGGTGGGCCATGATGCGCCTTTCTGGTGCGCGGTGACTCCAGCCATCGGCTGGGGTGGCGATCCGCGGGTACAGCAACTATGCGCTCGAACTGCGGCGGCCGCGACGGTCGATCTGTCGCCTTCGGTGGCGATGAGCGCTCAAGGGCTGGTCACAGGGCGCGCAGCCGGGGCAGGATCTCCTCGCCGTAAAGCTTGAGGAACCGGGCTTGATCGGGGCCGGGGGCGTGGAAGACCAAGTGGGTGAAGCCGAGGTCAAGGTAGGCCTGAATCCGTTTCACGTGCTCATCCGGGTCGGTTGAGACGATGAAGCGCCGAGCGGTCTGCTCGGTGGTGAGCGCGTCGGCCAGCCGCTGCATCTCGATCGGATCCTCGACCCCGACCTTCTGCTCGGCCGAGAGCCCGAGCGCGCCCCAGAAGCGGGTGGCGTCCATCGCGGCGTCCAAGTCGTGATCGAAGCTGACCTTGACCTCGATCATCAGGTCCAGCTCGCCGGCCTCGCGCCCGGCGGCCTGGGCCCCGTCGCGGACCGCGGGCAACAGCGTGTCGGTGTACAACTCGGGCGCTTTGCCCGAGGTGGTGATGTAGCCATCGCCCATGCGTCCGGCGTACTTCGTGGCCGCCGGGCCCGAACCGGCCAGATAGATCGGCACCGGTGTGTCGGGGCGGTCGTAAATGGTGGCATTTTCGGTGCGGTAGTACTCGCCCTCGAAGCTGACCCGCTCCTCGGTCCACAGCTGCTTGATCAGTCGCACGGCCTCGCGAAAGCGGGCGAAACGCTCCTTGCCGTCCGGCCAGGTCACGCCGAGCGGCACCTCGTTCATCGACTCGCCCGTGCCCAGGCCGAGCACGACTCGGTCCGGGAACAAGCAGCCGAGCGTGGCGAAGGCCTGAGCGACGATCCCCGGGTGGTAGCGGAAGGTCGGGGTGAGGACGGACGTCCCGATGATCACTCGTTCCGTCCGCGCGCCCAACGCGGCCAGGTAGCTCAGCGCGAACGGCGCGTGCCCGCCGTCGTGCCGCCACGGTTGCAGGTGATCGGAGGTGAAGACCGAGTCGAAGCCGCACTCCTCGGCTAGGACGCCGTATTCCAGCAGGTCTCGTGGACCGAACTGCTCCGCCGACGCCTTGTAGCCGAACTTGATCGCCGCAGTCAACGCGGGCCTCCTCGTTGCATCGAGTTGGACGACGCACGCCGCCCCATTCTTCATAGTCCGACTCGAGCCACCGCGCAACGAGAAATGAAATGTCGTTACATCGAGGAAACGAAGGGTAACGGCACGGCTATGTAACAGCATTACGTTCAGTCCACACGCCGACCGGAGCGGGCTAAAAGCCCCTTGAAAACGGTGAACCACAGCTAACTGGAGGAATCGGTGACCGAGGCACGCACGTTCACAGCAGACGAGCAGACCCTGCTCGACCTGCACCGCGATTGGTACTACTCCAACTACAACGTCAACATCCCGCTGATGCGGACGGTCTTCCCCAAGGGGGACGAGTCCTACATCATGTACAACCTCAACGGCTTCCCCTACTTCGGCCTGGAGGAGCTCGACGCGCTCTGGCGCTTCTACGCCCAGACCCAGAACTTCGGGCTGGCCGTCGACAAGGTGATGCGGGTCGAGGTGAGCGGTGACCTGGGCTACGTCATCAGCGAGGGCATCTTCCCGGTCGAGGTCTTCAAGGCGGCCGACGACAACGGCTTCGACGGCACCGGCAAGGTCGAGATCCGCTTCCGCGCGACCGAGATCTACAAGCGCGACGACGGCGAGGGCAACCCCACCTGGTCGATGTGGCACTTCCACTGCTCGCCGGTCCCCGACGGCGACAAGACCCCGATCAGCAAGACGCCAGCCGACTCAGCTGACAACCGAGGCCTGGGCAACACGCCGTACAGCAAGGCCATCGAGCTCGACTACTCGGTCTACGACAAGTAAGGAGCCTGCGCGCGTGTTGCGTTACCAGTACGTCAGCACCCCGACCCACGGCAACCGCATCTCGGTCGTGGCGTTCGGCCCGGAGCAGCCGAGCACGAAGCCGCCGGTCTACTTCATCCACCCGATCAACCTCCGCAAGGAGTTCTGGTTCGACGTGATCCGCGAACTGGCCCTCGACCGGGTGTGCTACGCCGTGGACTCGGCCGGTCATGGCGAGTCCTCCGACAGCGCGGACTACGGCATCGAGGTGTGGGTGCGCGATCACGTCGAGGTCATCCAGGCGCTGGGCCTGGCGAAAGTGCACCTCGTCGGCGGTTCCCTCGGCGGCGCGATCATCCTTGGCATCGCCGCCGAACTGCCCGAGCGCGCATTGAGCACGGCCTCTTTCGGCTCGCCGCTGAAACCCGATCAGGGCGACGGGGACAGCGACGCCCCGGACCTCATCAGCATGCTGGCCGCCGGCGATCGCGACGCGGTCTTCCACGACGTGGCCCTCGCCGCCACCGGACCCGACGCAGCCACGGACATCGTCGACACCGTCTGGTACCTGACGAACACCCATCCGCTCGACCAACTGCGGCTGATCTGGGCGAAAACCATCACGTCGGACGCGCGCCGCTGGGCGCCGGACGTCAAGTGCCCGGCGTTGGTGGCGACCGGCGAGTTCGACGCCACCTGCACGCCGGCGATGGGGCGGCTGCTCGCCGAGGCGGTGCGGGGGAGCTTCGTCGAGATGCCCGGGCTGGGCCACCTGCCCGCGTTGGAGGATCCGAGCGCGACGCTGGCCTTGCTCGGACCGCACCTCGCCGCGGCCGAAGCGTAGCGGCGACCGATGACCTGGACGATCCTGGCCAAAGATCGGTCGAGCGGGCAGCTGGGGATCGCCACGACCACCCACGCCTTCGGCGTCGGACCGGTCGCGGACTGGGCCCAGCCCGGCGTCGCGGTGGCGGCGACCCAGGCCTGGGTCGACGTCTCCTACGGTCCGCTTGGCCTGAAGCTGATCGAGGCCGGTCTCGACGTGCACACCGCCCTCGACCAACTGCTGGCCGCCGACGACCACTCCGAGATCCGACAAGTGGCGTTCCTGGACGCCGCCGGCGACTTGGCTCACTTCACCGGCGCCCAGT
>JAOPUY010000334.1 GCA_025963265.1 Frankiales bacterium
GCGCAGGGCAACGTGCACGCCTCCTACTTGCACCTCAACTGGGCCGGGCTGCCCGACGCGGCGGCGCGCTTCGTGACCGCCAGCCAAGCGGCCAGCCAGGCCGCCAGCCAAGCTGCGAGCGAGGCCGCCGGCCAGCGGCCCGGCCAGAGCGCCGGCCCCGACGCCAACCACCCGGCGCGCTCGGCGCGCGAAGCCAGCGGCGCCGCGTCATGACGATCGACCTCGACCATCACGGCGACACCGAGCTCGCGCCCGGCCTGGTGGACCTGGCGGTGAACGTGCGCGCCGGTATGCCGCCGCGGTGGCTGCGGGACGAATTGGCCGCCGTCGACCTGGCGCGCTACCCGGACCCCACCGCCGCGACCGAGGCCGTCGCCGCCCGGCACGGCCGCGATCCGAGTGAGGTGCTGCTGACCGCCGGCGCTGCGGAAGCCTTCGTCCTGATCGCCCGCGCGCTGCGGCCGCGGCAGGCGGTCGTCGTCCATCCGCAGTTCACCGAGCCCGAGGCGGCCCTGCGCGCGGCCGGGCACGAAGTGAACCGCTGCGTGCTGGCGTACCCGTTCGAGCTGGCGCCCGAGCTCGTGCCCGAATCGGCCGACCTGGTCATGCTTGGCAACCCGACCAATCCGACCTCGGTCTGCCATCGGTCCGACGTCGTGGCGAGCCTGGCCCGGCCGGGCCGGACGCTGGTGGTCGACGAGGCGTTCGCCGAGTGCGTCCGGGGCGAGCCGCAGTCACTGGCCCATCGGCGCGACCTGCCCGGACTGATCGTGTTGCGCAGCCTGACCAAGACCTGGGGCCTGGCCGGGCTGCGGGCCGGCTACGTGCTGGCCCCGGCCGCCATCGTCACGGCGTTGCGGTCAGCGCAGCCGTTGTGGGCGGTGTCCAGCCCGGCCCTGCGGGCGGCGGTGCTCTGCTGCCAACCGGTCGCCGTCGCCGAGGCGGCCCGCTGGGCGATCGAGCTGCAGCGCGAGCGGGAGCACTTGCTGGCCCGGCTCAGCCCAATTGACGAGATCCGCGCGGCGCCGGGCGCGACCGCGTCGTTCGTCCTGCTCCAAGCCGTCGGCCACCCGGGCTTGCGGGAGTCCTTGCGCGAGCGCGGCTACGCGGTCCGACGCGGCGACACGTTCCCCGGACTGGACCAGACCTGGCTACGCGTGGCCGTCCGCGACCGCGCCACCACCGACCTGTTCGTCGAGACCCTGAAGGAGATTCTGAAATGAGCGAGCTGATCGGTGCGTTGAGCCAGACCCTGGCCGGCATTACCGGCTCCATCACCGGCTTGGACGCGGAGGCGGTGCAAGCAGCCCGGCAACGACAGGACTCGCTGACCAAGCCCCGCGGCGCGCTCGGGGTGTTGGAGGACGTGTCGGTCCAGCTCAGCGGATTGGCCGGCCGCTGTCCCCCGCCGGCGCCGACCCCCGCGGCGGTCGCGGTGTTCGCGGCCGACCACGGCGTCTACGCCCAGGGGGTCACGCCCTGGCCGCAAGAGGTCACGGCGCAGATGGTGAGCAACTTCCTGGCCGGCGGCGCGGTGATCAACGCCATTGCCGCCGAGGTCGACGCTCGGGTCGTCGTGGTCGACATCGGCGTGGGCGTGCCGCTCGAGCCGCACGAGGCGCTGCTTGACCGCAAGGTTCGACTCGGGACGGCTGACATGACCGTCGAGCCCGCGATGACCCGAGACCAGGCCACCCAGGCGGTCGAGGTCGGCATCGCAGTCGCGCGGCAACTGATCGACGAGGGCGCGCGGTGTCTGGTCACCGGCGACATGGGCATCGCCAACACCACCGCGTCGGCCGCGCTTGTCGCGGTGTTCACCGGATCGGATCCGGAGCTGGTGACCGGGCTGGGCACCGGCATAGACCAGGCGACGCTGCTGCGCAAAATCGACGTCGTCGGCCAGGCGCTCGCTCGGCATCAGCCCGAGGCCGCCGATCCGATCGGCGTGCTGGCCGCCGTCGGCGGGCTCGAACACGCTGGCCTGGCCGGCTTGATCCTGGGCGCGGCCGCAGCTCGGGTGCCCGTCGTGCTCGACGGCGTGATCGCCGGTTCGGCCGCCCTGGTCGCGCAGGCGCTGGCGCCCGCCTCGACCGCCGCGATGATCGCCGGACACCGCTCGACCGAGCCCGGCGCTCGGATCGCGTTGGATCACCTGGGTCTGCGGGCCCTGGTCGATCTCGACCTTCGGCTGGGTGAGGGCTCCGGGGCGGCGCTGGCGCTGCCGTTGATCCGCAGCGCCGCGCGCATCCTGACCGAGGTCGCCACCTTCGACAGCGCCGGCGTGGTGGACAAAGAAGAGCAGATCGTGGACGAGGCAGGACAGTGACGACTGGGCGGGTGCTGGTGTTGGGCGGCGCCCGCTCCGGCAAGTCCGCGTTCGCCGAGTCCCTGCTGGGCGGGGTGCCGACGGTGGACTACGTCGCGACTTCAATGCCCACCGTCCTGCCGTCGACCGACACCCCGCTCTCAACCGACACCGGCCTGTCACCCGACACCGGGCGCTCGTCCGACACCGAGTGGACCGCCCGGGTCGCGCGGCATCAAGCCCGCCGGCCCGCGTCCTGGCGCACGGTCGAGACCTGCGATCTGCCCTCGGTCTACGACGTCGAGGGCGGCTGCCCGGTGCTGCTGGATAGCGTGACCGCATGGCTCACCGACCTACTAGATGAGACCGGCGCCTGGACGCAGCGGACCGGTTGGCGGGCCGCGACCGACCTCGGACTGGAGGCGATGTTGGCGTCCTGGTCGGCCACCGCCCGCACCGTGGTGGCCGTCAGCGACGAGGTCGGGGGCGGCATCGTCCCGCAAACGGCATCGGGACGGCTGTTTCGCGACGAGCTCGGCCTGCTCAATCAGCGGCTGGCCGCCGGCGCCGAAGCGGTCTGGCTGGTCACGGCCGGTATCGCCCAGCGGCTCAGATGAGGCTGCGCATATCGACAAGGCTGGGCTCGTCGATGTCGTTGGCGGTGTCGATGTTCTCGGTGCTGCCGGTGCCGCACCGGTTCCAGTCCGGAGAACGCCTTGATCGAAAGCGCGCCGGACAGGTGCTGCTCTGGCTGCCGGCGCTCGGCGCGCTGCTCGGCGCGGTCGCCGGCCTCGCCGCCGTGGCCGTGCTCGAGCGCGACAAAGCGGCCAGTCTGCTCGCCGCGGCGGTGGGCGTCTTGTTGTTGGCGGCGTTAGCTGGCGGGCTGCATCTGGACGGCCTGGCCGACACCGCCGACGGTCTAGCCAGCCGGGCGCCGCGCGAGCAGGCGCTCGAGATCATGCGCCGCAGCGACATCGGCCCGTTCGGCGTGCTGGCGATCGCCGGGCTGCTCTTGCTGGACACCGCGGCGCTGAGTGAGATCGGGGCCGCCGGGCACCCCTGGCGGGTGTTGGCCGCCCTCGTCGTGGCGGCGACGACGGGCCGGGTCGCGGCGACCCAGGCCGGCCTGACCCGGGTGCCCGCCGCTCGATCCGGCGGGTTCGGCGCCCTGGTGACGGGTTCCGTCCGAGTGGGTCCGGTGCTGGCGCTGACCGCTCTCACGTTGGCCGGCGGCGGCCTGCTGGCCTGGTCGAGCGAGGCCTCCCTGCCCGGTTGGTTGATCACTCAAGTCGCCGCTCTGACGCTGGGCTACCTGGGCCGGCGTCAGATCAGCGCTCGGCTGGGCGGCATGACCGGCGACGTGTTCGGGGCTGTGATCGAGACGACGACCGCGTTGACCCTGCTCGGCATGGCGCTGGCTCGTTGAACGGCACCGGCTCGTTGAACGGCTTTGCGCTGAGCAACCGGTTCGGCGGGTTCTTCGACGTCGAGTTCGGCGCGCCGAACAGCGAAGATTCGCCCTGGCGCCCGATCAGCGAACTGCTCGGCGAGCCGGACCACGCTCGGCGCAAGGTGGTCCGGGCACGCGAGTTGATGGTGCAGCGCCTGGGCATCGCGCCCCCGACCGACCGGGTGCTCGCCTCGATCACCTTCCTCGGCATCGCGGCGCGGCTGATCGCGCCGTGGTTCGGAGCCGTGCTGTTAAGCGGGCAGGCCGCGCCGGTGGTCCTCGAACGCCTGTGGTGGCAACCGTTCGACGGCGGCGCGATGCCGTTGCTGGTCTCACCCGGGACGGCGACCAGCACCGGGTCGGCTGAGCTCAACACCGGTTCGGCCGCGCTCGATTTGGCCGGGGCGGCTGAACTCGATTTGGCCGGGGCGGCTGAGTCAGTGCTGGCCGGGCCGGTCGCACTGCTGGTCACGCCCCTGCTGGCGCTGTACCGGGACGCCTTCGCGCTGTCCGAGCGGGTGCTGTGGGGAAATGTCGCCTCGGGCGTCGCTGGGGCGGCGCGCGCGATCGCCCA
>JAOPUY010000344.1 GCA_025963265.1 Frankiales bacterium
TCATCGCGAACGCCGAGGGCGCGCGCACCACGCCCAGCGTCGTGGCCTTCGCCAAGAACGGCGAGGTCCTCGTCGGCGAGGTCGCCAAGCGCCAGGCGGTCACCAACGTGGATCGCACGATCCGGTCGGTCAAGCGCCACATCGGCACGAACTGGACCGTCGACATCGACGGCAAGGCATACACGCCCCAGGAGATCAGCGCCCGGATCCTGCAGAAGCTCAAGCGCGACGCTGAGGCCTACCTCGGCGAGGAGGTCTCGGACGCGGTCATCACCGTCCCGGCCTACTTCAACGACGCCCAGCGCCAGGCGACCAAGGAGGCCGGCGCGATCGCCGGCCTGAACGTCCTGCGGATCGTCAACGAGCCCACCGCGGCGGCGCTGGCCTACGGCTTGGACAAGGGCGACACCGAGCAGACCATCCTGGTCTTCGATCTCGGCGGCGGCACGTTCGACGTGTCCCTGCTGGAGATCGGCGACGGGGTCATCGAGGTCAAGGCGACCAGCGGCGACAACCACCTCGGTGGCGACGACTGGGACCAGCGGATCATCGACTGGCTGGTCGACAAGTTCAAGGCTGCGCACGGCATCGACCTGACCTAGGACAAGATGGCCATGCAGCGCCTGCGCGAGTCGGCTGAGATGGCCAAGATCGAGCTCTCCTCGGGCCAGCAGACCTCCATCAACCTGCCCTACATCACCGTGGACGCGGAGAAGAACCCGCTCTTCCTGGACGAGCAGCTGAGCCGGAGCGAATTCCAGCGGATCACCGCTGACCTGCTTGAGCGCACCAAGGTCCCGTTCCAGAACGTGCTTCGCGACTCCGGCATCCCGCTCGACAAGATCGACCACGTGGTCCTCGTCGGTGGCTCCACCCGGATGCCCGCCGTCGTCGACCTGGTCAAGAGCCTGACCGGCGGCCGCGAGCCCAACAAGGGCGTCAACCCCGATGAAGTTGTGGCGGTCGGCGCTGCCTTGCAGGCCGGTGTGCTCAAGGGCGAGGTCAAGGACGTCCTGCTTCTGGACGTCACCCCGCTGAGCCTCGGCATCGAGACCAAGGGCGGCATCATGACCAAGCTGATCGAGCGCAACACGACGATCCCGACCAAGCGGTCGGAGATCTTCACCACCGCGGATGACAACCAGAACTCGGTTCAGATCCAGGTCTACCAAGGTGAGCGCGAGATCGCGTCCTACAACAAGAAGCTCGGCATGTTCGAGCTGACCGGCCTGCCGCCGGCGCCTCGGGGCGTCCCGCAGGTCGAGGTGACCTTCGACATCGACGCCAACGGCATCGTGCACGTCTCGGCCAAGGACTTGGCCTCGGGCAACCAGCAGGGCATGACCATCACCGGCGGCTCGGGTCTGTCCAAGGACGAGATCGACCGGATGATGAAGGAGGCCGAGGCGCACGCCGATGAGGACAAGGCGCGGCGCGAGTCGGCCGAGGTCCGCAACTCCGCCGAGCAGCTGGTCTACCAGACCGAGAAGTTCATCGCCGATTCCGGCGACAAGTTCCCGGCCGAGTCCAAGACCGAGCTCGAGTCCTCGTTGGCCGATCTGAAGACCACGTTGGCTGATGCCAACTCGTCCAACGACGTGATCACGACGAAGACCAGCGCCTTGAGCGAGGTCTCCTCCAAGATCGGCGCGGCGATGTACGCCGCGGCGGGCCCGGACAACGGACCTGGCGCGGGCGGCTTCGGTGGCGGCGAGACCCCGACCGACGCGTCGGGCGCGAGCTCGGCGGCCGATGACGATGTGGTTGACGCCGAAGTCATCGACGAAGAGAAGTAGGGACGTCAATCCACATGACTGACCCGCAGAAGCCTGCGGCCTCAGGTAAGTCCGGAGCCGGTCAAGAGCCGGCTCCGGGCTTCACCTTTGCCGACAAGCGCAAAGTCAATTCATCCGCTAACGAGCCGGCCGAGCCGGGTTCGACCGCTGAGTCGGCGGACCTGGCCGCGGAGGATCTGCTGGCCGAGCTCGCGGCCGACTCCAACGCGTTGCTCGCGGCCGAGCGGTTGGCCGACCTGCAGCGTCTGCAGGCCGAGTACGCCAACTACCGCAAGCGGGTCGAGCGCGATCGGATGCTCGCCCGCGACCTGGCCATCGCCTCGGTGATCGAGTCGTTGCTGCCCGTGCTGGACGACATCCACCTGGCTCGCCAGCACGGCGACCTGGAGGCCGGCCCGTTCGTCAGCATCTCCGACAAGCTTGAGTCGACCCTGGCCAAGTACGGCGTCGAGCGGTTCGGCGAGCCGGGCGAGGCATTCGACCCGGCCGTGCACGACGCGCTGATGCACGTCGAGGAGGAACTGGCCGAGGGCACCGACGTGACCACCGTCGTCGGAGTCCTGCAGCCGGGCTATCGCATCGGCGAGCGAGTCGTGCGTCCGGCGCGGGTCTCAGTCGCCGACCCGAAATAACATCAGTGAGTCTGCCGCAGCCGATGGCGACGATCGAGGACAGCCGAAAGGAGGACGCTCATGGCCAACCAAGACTGGTTTGACAAGGACTTCTACAAATCGTTGGGCGTCTCCCCGGAGGCCTCAGACACCGAGATCAAGAAGGCGTACCGCAAGCTGGCCAAAGACCTGCACCCCGACAAGAACCCGGGCAACGCGCAGGCCGAGCAGCGGTTCAAGGAGCTCAGCGAGGGATACGCCGTCCTGTCTGATCCCGAGACTCGCAAGGAGTACGACGCGGTTCGGACGATGAGCCGCGGCGGCGCCCGCTTCACCGCCGGCGCCAACGGGCCCTCCGGCGGCTTCTCCGACGACGTGTTCTCCGGCTTCTTCGGCCGCCAGTCCGGCCGTCAGCCCGGGGGCGGCGCCAATGCCAGCATGGACGACCTGCTGGCCGGACTGTTCAACGGCGGTGGCGGCTTCAGCCAGCAGCCGACCCGTGGCAACGACGTCGAGGCGACCACCTCGGTGACGTTCCGGCAGGCAGTCGAGGGCGACACCGTCACCCTGCGCCGAGCCGACGGCTCGACGGTCACCACCCGGCTCCCGGCCGGCGTGAAGGACGGCCAGAAGATCCGGCTGCGGGGTAAGGGAAATCCCGGGCCCGCCGGCAACGGCGATCTCATCCTGACCGTCGCGGTCGAACCGCACGCGCTGTTCGGTCGCGACGGCGACAACCTGACCGCCACCGTCCCGGTCACGTTCTCTGAGGCAGCGTTGGGCGGCCAGATCTCGGTCCCGACTTTCGACGGCTCCAGCGTCACGCTGAAGTTGGCTCCGGGTACGCCCTCGGGGCGAACCCTGCGAGTCAAGGGCCGCGGAGTCAAGCGCAAGGACGGCACGAGCGGCGACCTGTTGGTCACCGTGCTCATCACCGTCCCGCAGAAATTGGACGGAGCGGCCCGCGACGCGGTCGAGGCTTACGCGGCCGCCACGGCCGGCGACGACCCGCGGGAAGGCCTGATGGCCCAGGCGCGCCAGTCATGAGCAGAGAATTGACGAGCCGGGAACTGATCACCAGCGCAGCCGGCGGCGGGAGATTGTGATGGAGCCGGACACGGAGCGGTCGCCGCAGACCGGCTTCGACGAGTACGCCGCGGTCTTCGTGATCTCGGTCGCCGCCGAGCTGGCCGGGATGCACCCGCAGACGCTGCGCCAGTACGACCGGCTCGGCCTGGTGTCGCCTGATCGGACGGCAGGGCGAGGTCGGCGGTACTCCGCCCGCAACATCGCGCAACTGCGCGAGGTCCAGCGGCTCTCTCAGGAAGAGGGCGTGAACCTCGCCGGCATCAAGCGGATTCTCGAGCTGGAAAACCAAGTCGACGCCCTGCGGTCCCGGCTAGACGAGCTACAGAACGACTCGCGCCGGCCGGACCGGCCCTACCCCGCCCCGACCCGGCGGCTCTTCGCGGCCGGCCCGGCTGGCGAGATAGTGTCCCGCCCCCTCGGCCGGCGAGGCTTCGCCGATCCGTCGACGGCCATCGTCGTGTGGCGGCCAACGCTCACGGAGTAGGCGGCGACAGCCCACCTCGATCGGTGACCCACCCCGGGGCCGGTTCAGGATGGGCCGGCCGTCGCCGCCCCGTCGGTGGCCGCGATCAGCTCACTCAGCCGGCGCTCGGCCGAGACCGCGTCTTGATCGAGGACGGTGA
Source organism: Frankiales bacterium (assembly GCA_025963265.1). Classification (GTDB taxonomy): domain Bacteria; phylum Actinomycetota; class Actinomycetes; order Mycobacteriales; family Jatrophihabitantaceae; genus Jatrophihabitans_A. The sequence continues at coordinate 4,120 of JAOPUY010000344.1, forward strand.
TCAGCACCGTCTGCTCGTCCACCTTCTGGCAGACCGCGGTCGGCGAGTCCACCAGCGTGCGGGCGACCACGCCGGGGCCGCTGATCAGCGCCGAGGCGACAACCCGATTCGCGCCGAGCATTCCCGGCCAACCCATCGAGGCGTCCTCGGTGAGCTCGATCGTCTGCACCAGCACCGGTCGACCCGAGCGATGCACCGACCAATGCAGCACCACGGACCCGCCCGCCTCACCGGCCCGCCCGAGCACGAGCAGTTCGCGCCAGCTCGCGGTCGCGGTCTCGGCCAGGACCAGCGCGATCCGGACCAGCACCGAGCTCCCCGCGGAGACGATCAGGGCGGCCGGGCGAGCAGTGAGCCGACCCCGCTCGCCCACCGTGACGACGGAGCTCAGCCGACTCGGCGCGCGACCGGCTATGCCCTGGGCGATCGACGCGCCGGACGCCAGGATCATCGCCGCCGCGTCGGGCCCCACGGTGAGTTCGAAGCTCACCTCGTCACCGGCCAGCGGTCCGGCCGCGCTGCCGACCAGGCAGAGCACGCACACCTCGCGGTCGGCCGAGCGCACCTGGTGGATGGTCAGCGGCGGCTGGCTGGCCACCCGCCGGAGCACGCCACCGGCCTCGATGACGGCGACCGAACGGGCGATCACCGGCCGGTGAGCTCTTTGCGGACCAATCGCACCCAGTCGGCGACCTCGGCGGCGGTCGGATCAAGCACCAGCGAGGTGAACAGCACCGGCCGGCCGCCGCGCACCGCGCTGGCGTCTCGGTCCATCACGGCCAGGCTCGCTCCGACCAGGGGAGCGAGGTCGGTCTTGTTGATGACCAGCAGATCGGACCGGGTCACGCCCGGTCCGCCTTTGCGCGGCACCTTGTCGCCGCCAGCGACGTCGATCACGAAGATCTGGCGATCGATCAACCCGTAGGAGAAGGTCGCGGTCAGGTTGTCGCCGCCGCTCTCGACGATGATGAGATCCAGACCGTCGATCTCGCTCTCGAGCGCCTCGACGGCGTCCAGGTTGGCGCTGATGTCGTCGCGAATAGCGGTGTGCGGGCACGCGCCCGTCTGCACTGCGCGAATCCGGTTGGCGGCCAACACCCCCGAGCGGCGCAGGAACTCGGCGTCCTCCTCGGTGTAGATGTCGTTCGTGACGACGGCCAGCGAGTACTCCTCGGCCAGAGCGCGGCACAGCGCGGCGACCAGCGCCGTCTTGCCGCTGCCCACCGGACCTCCGATGCCGATGCGGGGCGTGCTGCGGCCCGCCGGCAGGCCGACCGCGGTTCGACCACCGGGTGAGCTGAACTGATGCTCGTGCTCGCCGTCGCTGTTGTGCTGGGGGGCGCGGGGGCACCCGCGGTTCTCAGGACGCAAAGAGACGCACCTCCATATGGGCGTGGACATCGGGCAGCAGGTCCAGGGCGAGCGCGGAATTGGCCGGCAGCGCGCCGAATTCGTCGTCGCCGAGGCCGGCGACCAACTCGCTGGCGTCGTCGCCCACTTGCTCGATGGCGCCGGCCAGGCGGGCCGTCATGGCGTGCACGGCGTAGGGATCCAGTCCGAGCAGCCGCACGGCCGCGGAGGCCGGGCC
>JAOPUY010000363.1 GCA_025963265.1 Frankiales bacterium
AAAGGTGCCGAAGTGTTGGCGCGACGCCGAAGTAGCTGACTCTGGCGGGCAGATCGGCGGCGAGCGCGACCAGCCGCGGGTCGTCGCGGTTGACCACGACGTACTCGGTGGTGGCACGGGCCACGCGAGCCAGCAGGCCCGCCGTGGTGTCGATCTCGCCGAAGCGATCGAGCTGGTCGCGCAGCACGTTGAGCAACAGCGCGCGTTCCGGCCGGTGGACCTCGCAGAATCGGATCGCGTGCGCCTCGTCCAATTCGAAGACGGCCAGGTCGGCCGGGGTCTGGCCGAGCCAGTTGGTGTGCTGCAGGACCGCGGTGATGGTGCCCCGGACGAAGTTGCCGCCGGTGTCGTTGGTCAGCACCCGGTAGCGCTGCCCGAGCACGGTGGCGAGCATCTTGGTGGTAGTCGTCTTGCCGTTCGTGCCGCTGACCACGATGACGCCGTCGGGCAGCTGGGCCAGCCGCCGGGCCAAGAACCCGGGAAACACCTTTTCGACCACGAGGCCCGGCAGCGCGGTCCCGCGTCGACCGGTGAGCCGCAGCGCGAGGACGGTGGCCTTGCCGAGCCAGACCGCAAGTAGATCCATGGTTCGGTCAGGCTACCGGCCCGCGATCCGCCGCTAGCGTCGAGCAGCGCGCGTCAGTGCTTGAGGCGGTCCTCGCTGAGCGCCCGCGGCGGCGCGTGCTGCGCGACCGCGCGGCTCAACGACGGCGTGTTCACCACGATCGGCGTCACGTCGACGTTCAAGCGTTCCGCCGTGAACGACGCGAGGTAGATCTGGGCCGCCAATTGCCCGGCGTGCTCCTCGGCGCCGACGTAGCGATACTCCGCGGCCGAGTGGTACTCCCGCCCGTCCGGCGTCACGCGCTGCATCGCGGCCGCCGCCTGCAGATGGCTCAGGGCGGCCGAGGACGCGGAGGCGGTCGGGGTCAGCTCGCCCGACGGCCGGCCGTCGAAGGCGAACACCTCGGCGTCGACGTCCAACAACGCGTACGGCAGTTCCTGGCCGGTGCCCCAGTCACAGCCCTGGGGGTAGTAAATCGCGCTGCCGCTGGAGTAGACGGGCCCGCCCGGCGCGGCGAACGGCGGCGAAAGGTAGCTCTGCGAGCTCAGCGCCGCGTAGATCGTGGCCAGTCCGGTCAGCGAGGCCTGCGGGACGGGCTGACCGGCCAGCGCGGCGAAGACGGCGGTGTCGACGTTCTGATAGCCGTTGGTCGTGTAGTCCGGCGCGACTCGATTGTGGTTGACGACCACGCCGGCCTCGCTCACGTTCGACCCGGCCAGCCAGCCGCTGAGCGGCACGCCGTCGACCGCGGTGCTGGAGGTGAGGTCGCTCGGTTTCGACCAGGACGCGATGAGCATCCGCTCCTCCGCCAACCGCCAGATATCGCGGCGCTCGGCGGTTGGCATCATGGCGATCGCCAGCGCCGGGGCGAGGGCGTACCAGGAGTCCTCCTCGCCGCCGGTGTCGCCCGGGGAGAGCAGCCGGCCGCTGGCGTCGGCCAGGTATTTGGGCCGCAGCGTGCTCACGTAGTCGGCCTCGGACACGACCATCCGGGACACGCACGTCTGCGTGCGAGCGTCCAAGGCGTCCCACACCAGCCACGCCGCGCGGCCGGCGTAGGAGGACCAGAGCGAGCTTTGCCACGATTCGCCCCAGCCGCCGACCGAGCTCGCCCGGTAGCCGCACGAGACCCGGCTGACGATCTGCCGCACGACCGCGGTCGCGCTGGCGGCCGACACTCCGGTCACGCTCGCGCTGTACGCGCCGGTGCGCAGGCTGACCGCCAACGAGAAGGCCTCCATGGACAGCCGCCGAATCCCGTCGGTGACCAACGTGGCGCTCGAGGTCATCGGCGCGGCCAGCAACTGCTGGCCGGCGCCCGGCCACCAAGTCCGCAACGCATAGCGGTTGGCGGTCTGCAGCACGTTCAGCGAGGTCGCGTCGGTGGCGCTCAGCGACCCGCTGAGCGGGCTGAGGTCGGTGGTCGACAGCACGGTGGGAACCACGGTCGGCACCACGGCGGCTCGCACATAACCGACCACGTCGATCACCACGTCGCCAAGGCCGGTGTTGCGGCCGAGGGCGAAGGCGCCGTCGGGACCGAGGGTGACGATCACCTGCTGGGCGACGGCCACGTCCGGGCGGGCGTTGACGTCGGAGGTGGCCGGGCGGCTCGTCCCGTTCGCCCAGGCGGTCAACGCGCCGGTCGAGGTGCGGCCAGGCACGCTGGTGATGGTGACGACAGCCGCAGTCGCGTCCGCCGGGACCCCGTGACCGCCGCCGGCCTTGACCAGGAGGGACCGGGCCGTCCCGACCGGGGTGCGGGTGCGGCGGGTGTCGACCAACCGGGCCGGCGGGACGGTGGTCAAGCCGGAGTAGGTGGCCGCGGAGCTCGCCACATAGCCGATCAGATCGAGGATCACATCCGCGGTGCCGCCACCGACGCCGACCGCGATCCGGCCCCGAGAGCCGAGCTTGACCATCAGCAGGTTGGCCGTCGGCTGGCCGCGCACGGTGTTTCCATTGGACGTGGCCGGGCGCGGACTTCCGCTGGCCCAGGCGGTGACCGGCCGCGAGCTGGCCGAGGCGTCGACGGTCGTGAGGTTCACCAGGACGGCGGCGGCGTTGGCCGGAACGCCGGTCGCACCGGTCATGGCCACGTCGAGTTCCGCCCCGACCTTGCGGTGGCCGGAGCGGGTGTCGATCACGCGTTGCGGACGCACGGTGGCCACGCCGCCCGCGGCGGGCTGGGAACCGCCCACGTAATAGCCAAGCACGTCGACGATCAGGTCGGCGCCGCCGGCCGAGTCGTAGAAGAGCAGGTCGCCGGACGGGCCGGGCCGGACGACGGCGCTGTTCGCCGAGGGATTCGCCGGCGCGTAGTTCACGGTGGACGTCGCCGGCCGAGCGGTGCCGCCGGGATAGACGGTGACGTAGCCGAGGCGGGTGGTGTTGGCGAGGGTGACGTGAATCAGGACAGCTCCGACGCCGCTGCTCGGCACCCCGCCTTGCCCGAGGACCGCCAGCGACAGACTCCGGCCGCCGGTCGGCTGGTGATGCGTCGAGCGCGAGTCGTACAACCGCGTGGGCCCGACCGGACGGAAGGTGCCGACCGCCGGCGCCGCGGCCGTCGGCATCGACAGCGGGGCGCTACTGCTCGCCACCGCCGCCGAACCCCCAGCCGCCGCCGTCGGCGCAGCGCCAGTCGGCTCCGCCGCCGAACTGCCAGTCGGCTCCGCCGCGGTGGCCGCGGGCGCGGCGGCGGAGACCAGGCCAGCGACCAAGAGCAAGGTCGCCGCGAGCGCCGTCGTCACGACGCGGGGGTCGGTCGATCGGCGGGCACGCACGCGCATTGATCACCTCGGGATCCAGGTTCTGCGACCCTCGGAGGGAACGACAGCGGTGGGATTGGCTCTTCATCTTCACCATCGACGGCGGACCGCACTCGGTTGAGATGAATCGTCCGAAATCTAGCGGACGAACATCACAATTCGACAGGCCGCCCGGATAGTCCACCCTGCGGTCACCCGACAATCACCCGGGCTCGCCGCCGCAGCCCCGGCCGCTTGTGGGCCCGGCGGCCAGCTGGCGGCCTAGAGCCGGAGGGAAACGAGGAGGGCTCGGTGGTCAGAGCCCGGGAGGTCGAGGGTGCGGGCCGATTCGGCCGACGCGCCGCTGGTCAGGACGTGGTCGATCGCGATCAGGGGCGGGAACCACCGGTCGGCCGGGTAGGAGGCTAGATATCCCGCACCGGTGTGTTCGGCGGCGTCGCTGTAGCCGTGGCCGAGCAGCGCGCGGAACTGGGGATGGTCGGTCGTGGCGTTGAAATCGCCGGCGACGATCACCGGCGCGGGATTGGCCGCGGCGGCCGCGAGAATAGGACGCAGCCGCTTCAGCTCGGCCAACCACTCTCGGGGCGGGTAGGGGTACGGCGGCAGCAAATGCACGGCCAGCACGGTGGCGGTCTCGGTCGGGCTGAGCTGGATCCTCGCCTGCAGGACGCCGAGTTCGAATCCGGCGAAGTTCTGCTCGGCCGATAGCGGATAGCGACTCCAGATCGCCAAGCCGCCGCCGCCACCGGCCAGGGCGGCGTCGAAGCGGTAGGGCAACAGAGCGGCCAGGCCGGCCGAGACCAGTCGGTCGCGTTCCTCGGGCGTGAGTTCCTCGCTCATCAGCACATCGACGTGTCGGTCCTGCACCATCCGGACCAGGCTGGCCGGTTCGGCCGAACCGATGCGCAGGTTGGCTTGCAGGACGTTGAGCGGGGTCCCGACCGCGGGGTGGCCGCTCGACCGGTACAGCGGCGCCTGACCGATGATCGCCAAGACCAGCACCAGCGTGGCCGCCGCCAGCAGTCGCCAGCGGCGAACAATCGCCAAGAGGATCACCGCGACCGGCGCCGCCCAGAGCAGCTGATGCGCCAGCGCGGCCAGCACGATCACCGGCTGCCAGGACACGCTCACCTGACGGACCAGCACCGCGAGGGCGGCCACCAACAGGGCGACGCAAGCGACCACGGCGACCGTGATGGTCAGGACGGTGTCGCGTTCCCGGCGCCACTGGGGTCTGATCACCCCGTGATCATGCTCGACCGAGTCGAACGCTCGGTTACGCCGGGTCGCTGGCCGCGAGGTCCTGCAGCCGGGATCGGCACTGGTCGGCCACCGTCTCGACCTCGTTCAGGGTCCGGCGCAGATCACTGGAACGCTGTTTGAGGTCTTGGCTGATCTCGCTCAGTCGGACCAGCAGGACTTCGAGCTGACGGCGCTCCGAGCTCGCGGCGCCGTCGTACATCTCGACGATCTCGCGAATCTCGGCCAACGACATGCCGAACCGCTTGCCCCGCAAGATGAGGCGCATTCGGCCGTGGTCGCGGGCATGGAAGATCCGGACGGTGCCGCGCCGCTCGGGCGCGATCAAGCCCTCGGCCTCGTAGAAGCGCAGCGTGCGGGTCGTCACGCCCAGCTCGGCGGCGAGCTCGGAGACCGTCCAGGTTCGCTCTCGCGCTTTCGTCGGCACCGGTCTAGATTGCTTGACGTAGACGTAAAGGTCAAGCTGTGGAGGCCCGCCATGTCGTCGTCGTTCGAGCTCTCGGCCGAGCACGAGACTTTCCGCAAGGTCGTCCGCGACTTCGCCGCGCAGGAGATCGCGCCCCACGTCGCCGACTGGGACCGCGAATGCCGCCTCCCGCTCGACCTCGTGCGCGCCATGGGCGATCTCGGCCTGTTCGGGCTGATCGCGCCCGAGGAGTACGGCGGAGGCGGCGGCGACTTCACCAGTCTCTGCGTGGCCATCGAGGAACTGGGACGAGTCGACCAGTCGATCGGCATCACCCTCGAGGCCGGCGTCGGGGTGGGAATCAACCCGATCCTGACCTACGGCACGGACGAGCAAAAGCAGCGCTGGCTGCCGGATCTGGTGACCGGCCGGGCGCTGGCCGGCTTCGGACTGACCGAGCCGGACGCGGGCTCGGACGCCGGCGCGACCAAGACCCGGGCCGTCCTCGACGGCGATGAGTGGGTGGTCAACGGCACCAAGGCCTTCATCACCAACTCCGGCACCGAGATCACCTCCGTCGTCACGATCACCGCCCGCACCGGCGGCGCCGACAGCGACGAGGTGTCGACCATCATGATCCCCGCCGGGACCGCCGGATTCACCGTCGATCCGCCGTACCGCAAGCTCGGCTGGCACATCAGCGACACCCACGGGCTGAGCTTCGACGATTGCCAAGTTCCCGCCTCGAACCTGCTGGGCCAGCGCGGCCAGGGGCTGCGGCAATTCCTGGCCGTGCTCGACGACGGGCGGATCGCCATCGCCGCCCTTGCCGTCGGATTGGCCCAGGCCTGCCTGGACCTCTCGCTCGACTACGCCAAGCACCGCACCACGTTCGGGGCGCCCATCGGCTCGCGGCAGGGAATCGCCTTCCAGCTGGCCGATCTCGCGGTGTCGGTCGAGGCCTCACGCCTGCTCACCTACAAGGCGGCCGCGATGAAGGACGCCGAGCGCCCCGTGAACGAGCTCAAGCAGGCGGCAGCGGTCGCGAAGCTTTACGCCACCGTGGCGGCCGTCACCGCGACCCGGGTCGCGACCCAGGTCTTCGGCGGCAACGGCTTCATGGAGGAGTACCCGGTC
>JAOPUY010000374.1 GCA_025963265.1 Frankiales bacterium
CGCCAGCCAGCCGGTCCGCTGCAGGGCGCCTGCGCCGGCGGCAATGTGCTCTCCTTCTCCCTGGCCGGCTCGGGCGAGATCGACCTGTCGATGGTGGTCAAGAAGCCGGGCGCCGGTTTGCAGACCGAGGTGGCCCACACCAGCATCCCGTTGGCCAGTCTGCCCGGCGCCGACCCGCTGCCGCCCTACGTGCGGCTGATCCACGACGTGCTGATGGGCGATCGATCGCTGTTCACCCGGCCCGACGGGCTGAGCGCGGTCTGGAAGGTGGCCGAGCCGCTGCTGTCCAACCGTCCGCGACTGGCCCCCTACCCGCAGGGATCCTGGGGCCCGACGCGAGCCCGCAAGTTAGCCGAGCCAGGACGCTGGTTGCTGGGCCAGTAGGTGCCGGGTGCGGCCCGGCTGTTCGCCCGCGCGCTGTGGTGGCGACGTGGGCTCAGCCTCGCCATCCTGCTCGTCGGCGTGATCGGAACCGCGGTCGCCACCCTCGGGCCGCTCTACGCGCGCGCCGCCGCGGAGTCCACCCTGAACGACCGGCTCACGAGCAGCCCGGGCGCCAGCACCGGCCTGTCGTTCGTCGGCGCCGGTGACTTGAGCGACCCGGCCACCCTGAGCGATCAGCTCGCGCGGTCGCCCCAACCGGGCTCGATCACCGGGTACCCGAGCACGATTCTTGGAAGCTCGACGCTCATCACGGCCCAAGTGCCGGGCGAGATCGGCAACGTCAACTCGACCCTGGTGTACCGGCAGGGCGAGTGCCAGCACCTAGTGGTGGTCAGCGGCCGTTGCCCGACCGCGCCCGGCGAGGCCTTGGTCGATGACAACGCTGTGCACGACGCGCCGTCCTGGCGGCTCGGTCAGCGGCTCAACCTCAATCTGCAAGGGCCCGGCGCCGGCTCGCCCGGCGGCAACGCGATCCCGCTGCCGGGCAACGCGCTGACACCGGTGGTCATCGTGGGCAGCTATCGACCCGCTGATCCAGATGACCCCTATTGGTTCGGTCGTTCCTACTTCACCGGCCACCTTGCGCCGGCGGCGGTCGCCGGGGTGGTCGACGCCGTCTTCGTCAGCTCGGCCGAGTTCAGCCAGCAGCCGCGCGGCACCCGCGGCGAGGTCGACGTCGACTTCCCGCGCGACGCGGACGCCATCCGGCTGGCTAACGCCAACGCGGTCAAGGCCCAAGTCCTGGCCTTGCAACGCCGCTTCCCGATCGGCAGCGGGGACGCGACGGCGACCGTGGTGCGGACCAAGCTCCCGGCGGTGCTCGACGCGGCTCGGCGCGACGGCCGACAGGTGAGCACCACCACGTTGCTCGTGGTGCTCGAGCTGGCGCTGCTGAGCTGGTTGGTCCTCTTCCAGGTCGTCACGAACGCCATCGAGTCTCGGGGCAACGAGATCGCGCTGGCCAAGCTGCGTGGCTTGCGGCCCCGCGACACCGTCGTGTTCGCGCTCGGCGAGCCGATCGGCCTGCTGGCGTTGGCTCTTCCGCTCGGCTTCGGCCTCGCGTGGGGCGCGGTGCAGCTACTCGCCCGTTCGGCGCTCGCGCCGCACACGCCGGTGCTGATCGACGGCGCGGTGCCGTTGGCCCTGTTCGCGGCCTTCGCCGGCGGGGTGCTCGCGGCGGTCGTCGGCGGCTGGCGCACGTTGACGCGCTCGGTGCTTGAGCAGTGGCGCTCCACCGGCGAGCGGCCTAGCCCGCGCTGGCGGCAACCGACGTTAGCGCTCGCGCTGACCGCGGTGTCCGTGGCCGCCCTCCTCCGGCTGCGTTCGGCTGCGGCCTCGCCGAGTTCCGGGTCGCTGCTGGCGCCAGCCCTAATCGTCTTCGCAGTGGCCGCGATCGCGCTGGCGCTGGCTCCGGCGGCCGGCCGGGCCGGGGTGCGCGCCACCCGCGGAACCGCCCGGGTGGCGCTGTTCCTGTCGGTGCGTCAGACCTCGCGGCGACGGGCCGGTCTGCGCCTGGCCGCGTTGCTCATCGTCGCGATCGGGTTGGCCAGCTTCGCGATCGCCGGCGAGGCCGTCGCCGCCGGCAACCGCAGCGCGCGGGCCCAGAACGAGTTGGGGGCGCCCAGGGTCGCGGCCATTCAGTTTCAGGCCACCGTCGACCCGCAGGCCGTGGTCCGGCAGGTCGACCCGAGCGGATCGTGGGCGATGGCGGCCGCTGAGTGGGCGCCCTCCGGCGGCGCGGCGAGCGGCGGGCCGGCCGTGCTGAACGATGTGCTGGCGGTGGAGCCGACGCGTCTGGCGGCGGTCGGCTTTCACGCCCGCGATCAGGTCAGCCCGGCCCGTGTCGCCGCACTGATCGGCGACCCTAAGAGTCCACCTCCGGCCACGTTCACCGGCGACCAAGTCCGGGTGCAGCTGGACGCCGGTGCGATCAACGGCCCGGCGCCGCAGCTCGGGGTGAAGGTGCGTCCGCAGCACGGCTCGGCGGTCACCGTCGCGGCTGGATCGGTGTTCAGCGGTGTCCGCAGCTACGACGCGGCGGTCGACTGCCAGGGCGGTTGTGCCTTCCTGGGATTGGTGTTCTCGCCGCCGCCAGGCGTCTTCGCCTCGGCCGTCAACACGGTGACCCTGACCGCGGCAACGGCTCACGGCGCGAGCGGCTGGTCGGCGATCGCCGTGGTGTTGGACCGCCCCGCGGCTTGGCGGGCCAGCAACGTCGGCGTCAGCCAGCCCGCGACGGTGACCGCGGGGCCGGCCGGCGTCACCGACCGCTTCACCACCGCCGACGGCAGCTCAGCCGTGCTCGGCTACGCCGACAGCCCGACGCCGCTGCCGTTGGTGGCCGGGGCGCACGCCGTGCCCGACCCGGCTGGTCGGGTGACGATCGCGGGCACGCGCGGAGCGCTGCTCGATTACACCGGAGCGCAGGCCGACTTCGTCATCGCCGCCAGCACCGCGGTGGTGCCGGTGCTTGGCGACGAGGGCGCAGTCGGCAGCCTCGACTACCTGCGGGCTCAGCTGCCGGACTTCGACTACGAGGCCAACTGGTCGATCTGGCTGGGACCGCATGCTCCGGCCGACGCGCTAAGCCGGCTGCGCGCCGCCGGGCTGATCATCGGCGGGGTCCGCACCGAAAACGCGCGCGTGGCCGAGCTGGGGCGGCAGGGGCCCGCCTTGGCCTTGCTGCTGCTTCTGGTGTGCGCGGTGGCCGCCGCCATTCTGTCGGTCGGGGCCACCGCGGTGAGCCTGCTGGCCAGTGGCCGTCGTCGCGCGTTCGAGCTGGCCGCGCTGCGGGTGGTGGGCGTCCCCGACCGCGTCTTGCGCCGGACCTCGGTCCTTGAGCAGCTCACGTTGCTCGGCGCCGGCCTGGTCTTCGGGGTGCCGACGGGCTATGCCGTCGGCTGGCTGGTGATGCCCAGCCTGGCCACTTTCACCGATCCGACGCCGGTCCCCTTGCGGTACGGTCCGCCCGTCGGACCGGTGTTGGCGCTCGCCGCCGCGTTCGCCGTGTTGCTCTCGCTCACCGCGGTGTTCGCCGGGCGCACCGTGGCCCGAGCCGCGGTTCCGGCCCGACTGCGGGAGGCCGACCGATGAGCGAGCCGGGCGCCAGTGAGGAGATGGAGCCCGCTCGCGGCGGTTTGCCCCTGCGCTGTCGGGGCATTCGTCACGTGTACCGGCTGGCCGGGCGCGACGTCCTCGCCCTGTCGCGGGTCGACCTGGAGGTGCCGGCTGGGTCCAGTCTGGCCATCCTTGGGCCGTCCGGTTCAGGAAAATCGACGCTGCTGTCTGTGCTGGCCGGGCTGTTGCGCCCGACCGAGGGGCAGGTGATCATCGGGTCGACCGATCTCGCCGCCGAGCCCGAGCGGCGGCTGATCTCCTTTCGCGGGCGGCAGCTTGGCGTGGTCGTGCAAAACCCGACCCGTAATCTCTTGGCCTACGGCACGCCCGAGGACAACATCGCCTTCGCCCAGCGGGCGCTGCCGCGGCGGTCGCGGTCGGGCCTGCGCACAGCGGGGGAGCTGCTCGGCGAACTCGGGCTGGACGGCCTCCGGGGCCGACCGGTCGCGCGGTTGTCCGGCGGGGAGCAGCAGCGGCTGGCGCTGGCGGTGGCCTTGGCCGCCGCGCCCGGCCTATTGCTGGCCGACGAGCCGACGAGTCAGCTCGACGACGTCAGCCGGGACCGCGTGATCGACTTGCTGCGTCGGATCAGCGAGCGCCTCGGCACCACCGTGGTCGCCGTCACCCACGATCCGGTGGTGGCCGACGCCCTCGCCGCGGCAGTCACGATCGCCGGCGGCGAGGTGAGACCGCGATGACCAGCGCGCGCGTGGCGACTGACGAGGGGCTGATCGCCCACCAGGTCAGCTACCAGCGGGCCGGGCGGGACATTCTCGACCAGGTCAGCGTCCGAGCGGCGCCGGGCGAGTTGCTGGCCGTCACCGGGCCGTCCGGAAGCGGCAAGTCGAGCCTGCTGGCGATCCTCGCCGGCGTGGAACGTCCCGACCAGGGTTGGGTGCACTTCGGGGGACGACCCATCGACGCCTCGACGGGGGCGCTCCCGGAGGGCTTCGCGCTGGTGCTGCAGGGATATGGCCTGGTCTCGTTGCTGACGGCGGCCGAGAACGTCGGGATCGTGCTGCAGGCGCGGGGCGTCGTCGGCCGGGAGCTCACGACGCGGGTGGCCGCGGCGCTCGAGCAGGTCGGGCTGACCCGGGCGGGCGATCAGTTGATCGAGGAGCTTTCCGGCGGCCAGCAGCAGCGGGTGGCGATCGCCCGCGCGCTGGTGGTCCGCCCGCGGGTGCTGCTGGCCGACGAGCTGACCGCCGAGCTCGACGCCGACTCGCGCAGCCAGGTCATGCGGTTGGTGGCTGAGCTGGCGGCCGGCGGCACAACGGTGGTGCTGGCCACCCATGACTCCGACACCGCGGCCCACTGCGACCGCCAGATACGACTGGTCGGCGGTCGGGTCAGCGGACTCGCCTGACTCATCGTGCGGAGCGACTACGGCTTGTTCGGCGACTAGGGCTGGGGCGGCTATTTCGACGCGGCCATCTCGACAGGGCTATCTCGACACGGCTAGGGCGACCATGAACTGCCCGCCGCCGGGTTCGAGGGTCGCGGTGACCGGCAGCCCGGGCACGAGTCGGGAAAACCGGTCGACCAGCCAGTCGGCGGTCGCCTGCGCGTCGTCGCGGGTGGGGGAGCGGGCGACGACCTCTCGCCCGCCCTTGCGCTCCAAGCGCTCGGCGACGCCGATGAGCGGCGCAGGGTCGGCGACGAACAGACGATCGGGCCAGGGCACCACCGCGGTGACCGCGCCCTTCTTGGTGTTGCATCCGCGGTGCGCGAGCCGTTCCGATCCCGCCGGGCCGGACGAAGGCTGGGACTTGCCGCCCTTGGCGGATTTCCCGGCCTTCCCGGTCTTGGACTTGGCATCGCTGGTCCGGCTGTCCACGCTGGGGCCGCGCGGGTCATTCACCGACATCCGCGGATCCACCGGTTCGTCGCAGAGCCAGCAACGCCAGCGGTCCCGCTCGGCCACTTCATCCAGGGTGCTCACGGGCCCACGCTAGCCCAGCCCGAGCTTCGCCACGCAGGCTCGCCGGGTTCCTCGCGCTCCTGGCCGTGGACCGCGAACCGGGCGCGCCCTTGCGCTAGGCCTGCTCGGCGATGAAGCGTTGGACGAGCGCCAAGAGCTCCTGAGGTCGGTCGCTTTGCACTGAGTGACCCGAACCCGCGACCACCTCGACCCGCAGTTCGGGTCGCACGGTCTGCATCCGCTCGACGTCCGCCTCGGCCACGAAGGCCGAATCGCCGCCGCGGACCAGGGTGATCGGCACCTGGATGCTCGCGAGCTCCTGCCACCCGAGCTCAGCCAGCGAGTCGTTGACGGGGGCGTTGCGGAGGTGGTCATAGCGCCAGCGCCAAGTGCCGTCGGGCATTTCCCGGGCATTGTGCCGGAGCCCGCGTCGCAGCGCCGTGGGCTCTCGGGTCGGCGAGGCGGCACTCGCCGCGGCGAACATCGCCTCGAAGCTCTCGAAGCTCGGGGGTCCCGAGACCAGGGCCACCGACCCTTTCTGCGCGGGCGACATCTCGGTGCTGCGCACCCCTGAGTTCGGGCTCACGTCGACCAGCACCAGCGCCCGCACCAGCTCCGGATAGGCCGCGGTCAAGCTGATGGAGGTCAGGCCGCCCATGGACATCCCGACTAGCAGCACCGGGGGCTGGGCCCGACGGCGCAGCACCTCGGCGACGGCAATCGCGTTCAGCTGGGGCGAGTAGTCCTGATCGGGACGCCAGTCCGAATGTCCGTGACCCGGCAGATCGACGGCCAGCGCGGGCTGGTCGAGGGCGACCAGGATGTTGTCCCAGGTGTGCGCGTTCTGACCGCCGCCGTGCAGGAAGACCAGATTCGGCGGCGAGTCTCCGGCTCGCCAGGCGAGCGCGCTGACGGACTGACCATCCGCGACCTCGGTGTCGAGGCGCTGGACCCGCGGCGCGGTGAAGTCCTCGGCGGTTTGGCTGGTAGAGATGAGGCCCATCTCGCTGGCGTTCTCAGCGAGGAGTGCGAACTCGTCATAATCCGGCATCCACAATAAGTAGCACGCGCGTCTGAAATCTGGGTGGGAAAGATGTGATGCGGCCTGCCATGCTGCTCGCATGGCCAAACGAAGCGCGGGCATCCTGCTGTTTCGCCGCCGAGCCGCGACGACCGGGTGCGACGCGGCGGTCGAGGTGCTTTTGGCCCACACGGGCGGTCCGCTGTGGGCCCGGCGTGACGAGCACGCCTGGAGCATCCCCAAGGGCGAGTTGGATCCAGAGGAGGACCCGGCCGACGCCGCGCGGCGGGAGTTCGCGGAGGAGCTCGGCCTTCCGCCGCCGCCGGGTGACTTCTTCGCCGCGCTCGGCGACATCACCCAACGGGGCGGCAAGACGGTGACCGCCTGGGCGCTCGAGGCGCCCGCAGACGATCCGTCGTTTGATCAGGCCGGCCTCGAGCGCGCCCTCGCGGCCCGAGCCAGCGGCTCGGCGGCCATGTTCCAGATGGAGTGGCCCCGCGGCTCCGGGGTTCAGGCCGAGTTCCCCGAGGTCGACCGGGTGCGCTGGTTCCCCTTGGCCGAGGCGGCCGGCCGCCTCTACGTCGGCCAGGCCGATTTCCTAACCCGGCTGGCCGCGCTCTTGGCTGGGTCTGGCCCGAGCTAACTCGGTGCCAGCGCCGGGCCGGTGCGTTGTCAGTGCCCTGGATTACCTTCGGGCTAACTCGGAATAACGCGGCGGCTCCGGGCCGTTGGGACCGAGTGCTGTAACCGCCGTCAGCGCGGCCGCGGCGCGGGACGGTCCGCGTCCGCCGCGCCCGGCGGCACCGAGAACGAGTTCACATCCGGCAAGAGAACTGGCTTATCAACATGAATGTTTCGCCATCATGACCGCGCCCGCATTCCTCCGGCACCAGTTAGAAACCGCCCGCACCCGTCCGGCCGGACTGGTGCTGTTAGTCGTGTGCGTGGCCCAATTCATGGTCGTGCTCGACATCAGCATCGTCAACGTCGCGCTACCCGACATGCAGACCGACCTGCACATGAGTCAGAACGGCCTCGCGTGGGTGCTCAACGCCTACACCCTGACCTTCGCCGGCTTCCTGCTGCTGGGCGGCCGTGCGGCCGACCTCTGGGGACGGCGACGGCTGTTCCTCATCGGGGTCGCCGTGTTCTCGTTGACCTCGCTGCTCGGCGGCTTGGCCCAGACGGGTGGCGAGCTGATCGGAGCCCGCGCGCTGCAGGGCCTCGGGGGCGCCATCCTGTCACCGGCGACGCTGACCATCCTCACCACCACCTTCACCGACCCGAAGGCCCGCACCCGCGCCCTGGGGCTGTGGAGCGCGGTCGCTGGCGCCGGCGGCGCCACCGGCGTACTGGCCGGCGGCGTGCTGACCGACCTGCTCTCCTGGCGGTGGATTCTGTTCATCAACGTGCCGATCGGCATCGCGGTGCTGGCGGTGGCTCGGTTCGCGATCGTCGAGTCCCGCGCTGAAGGCGAGCGCCCGACGCTGGATTGGCTGGGATCCCTCACGGTCACGGGCGGCCTGGTCGCGCTGGTGTACGGCATTGTGGAGACTGACTCCCACTCCTGGGGCTCGCCCTTGGTCGTGATCTGCCTGCTCGTCGGCATCGCCCTCATCGTGGCCTTCGCCTTCGTCGAGAGCCGCCACCCGCATCCGCTGGTACCGCTTCGACTCTTCCGCTCGCGGGCCCTCACCGGGGCGAACTTGATCATGATCATGATCGGGTCGGTCATGTTCTCGCTGTTCTTCTTCCTCTCGCAGTTCTTGCAGGACGTGCAGGGCTACAGCCCGCTGCGGGCCGGCTTCGCGTTTCTTCCGATGCCGCTGGCCATCATCGTCGGCACCCAGCTCTCGTCCCGGATCGTGGCCCGGGTGGGCGCCCGTCAGCTGCTGATCATCGGCCCGCTGATCTCCGCCGTCGGCCTACTGCTGTTGTCTCGGCTGCACGCTGACAGCTCCTACTTGCTGCACATCGGCATCCCGGGAGCGATCATCACCTTCGGCATCGGAATGTCCTTCGTGCCCGTGACGCTCTCGGCCACCAACGGCGTCGACCGCCGAGACGCCGGGTTGGCCTCGGGCCTGATCAACACGACACGCCAAATCGGCGGTTCGGTCGGGCTGGCGGCGCTGCTCACCATCGCCGCGTCCGGCAGCCACTCGGCCGTGGCGTCCGGGGCGGCCGCGGCTCAGACCGCGGGCTACGCCCGGGCCTTCGCCGTTGCCGCGGCGCTGCTGGTGGTCGCGGCGCTCATCTCCGCCGTCCTGTTGCCCGCCCAGGGCAAAGCCGGCCAGGCTGGCATGGCCAGCGGGGCCGCGGCCGAGGGGTCAGGCGATGCGGCGGAGCCGAACCACGCGCCGGTGGTGGCAATCGACTAAGCGCCGGTCAGCGGCCGGCCAGCCTGGTCGGCCGCCGACCAGCCCAGTCAGGGGCCGACTAGCCCAGTCAGGGGCCGACTAGCCCAGTCAGCGGCCGACTAGCCCGGTCAGCGACCGGCGGGCACGATGGGCTTGAGCTGAGTCACTAATTCCGCGACCAGCTCGAAGCTCGCCTCGTCGGCGACGTTGGGCATGCTCACCAGGGCCTCGTCGATGCCGAGCGAGGCCAACTCGGCGAAGCGCTCCACCGCCTGGTTGACGGTGGAGGTCCCGTTCGCGCCGTCTCGTGAGAGGGCGACCCGGCCTAGGGTCGTCTTCTCGATCTCGGCGTAGTCGCGGCCCAGTCGTTCGCAATGCGCCTTGAGGACGTCGAGCTTGTGGCTTACGCCGTCGCGGCCCATCTCGAAGATGTTGCAGGCGTCGGCGTACTGGGCCACCATCCGCAGCGTCTTCTTCTCACCGGTGCCGCCGATGAGGATCGGCGGGTGGGGGCGGCTCAGAGCCTGCGGCGAGTTCAGCGGCCGCTGCAGTTGGTAGTGCTCGCCCTCGAAGGCGCTCTCATCGCCCTGCCACATCTGCTGCGCGAGCCGCACCGCCTCTTCCAACCGCTCAAAGCGCTCGGACATCGGCGGGAACGGCACGCCCAGGCCGAGGTGCTCCTGCTCGTTCCAGGCCGCGCCGATGCCCAGGTAGGCCCGGCCACCGGAGAGCACGTCGAGGGTGGTGACCGTCTTGATCAGCAGCCCCGGGTGACGGTAGGTGACCCCGGTGACCATGGTGCCGAGCTTGATCCGCTCGGTGATGGCCGCCGCGAAGGCGAGCGCGGAGTAGCCCTCCAGCATCTCGTTCTCGGGTGGGCCGACCATCTCGATCTGGAAGAAGTGGTCCATCACCCAGAAGCTGTCCATGCCGCTGGCGTCGGCGGCGCGGGCGATGCGGGCGAAGGTTGGACCAAGACTCGACGGCGGACCGGACCAGGTGAAGCTGGGAACTTGCAAACCAAGGCGCATGCCTTGATTCTGCACGACGCCGAGGCCGCTCGGGTCGGCCCGGCCCCTCGGGTCGGCCCGGCCGGTCGGTCGTGCCGCGCGATTCGGACGCGCTCTGGCCGGCGCAGCCTCAACCGAATTGAGCGGGCTGACCAGTGGTCTCCAGGACGGACAGCCATAAGTCGCCGTTCGGATCGACTTGGTTCCGACTGGCCGTGGCCAGCGAGATGGGCAGGTGCACGAACCGCCCGTGCCAGCGGCCGACCACCATCGCCGTCCGGCCGGCCATCGCCGCATGGACCGCGGTTTGCGCCAGCCGCAAGCAGTACACCGCGTCGTAGGCGTTGGCCGCGACGCTGCGAATCGCGTAGCCCGGGTCGACGTAACGCAGGCTGAGCTCGGTGCCCGCCTGCCGGAAATGGTGACCGATCCGGTCCCGTAGGAGCTGCCCGATGTCGGCCAGCCGCGCGTTTCCGGACGGGTCACGGCCGCCGTCGGTCTGCAACAGATCCTGCCCGGCGCCCTCGGCCACCACGACCACGGCGTTGCCGGCCCGGTTCACCTGAGCCCGGAGCTGGCTCAAGAAACCCCGCTCGCCCTCCAACCGAAAGGGCACCTCGGGGATCAGGACGAAGTCGACGTCGTGGTTGGCCAGGGCGGCGTAGCTGGCGATGAACCCGGAGTGCCGGCCCATCAACTTCACCAGCCCTACGCCGTTCGGGGTGGAACTCGCCTCCGTCT
>JAOPUY010000408.1 GCA_025963265.1 Frankiales bacterium
CATGATCAAATCCTAAAGCCGGCAACGTGTGATCAGGATGTGAATGGACGGTCCTGGGAGAGGCCTCACCTCGCCGCGCTGCTCGGTGAGGCCTCTGAGCACATCTTGCGCCCGTCCGCGACGAGAAAACCCGCGACGAGCTGGCGGGATCACGTCACCGCCGGCGGGCGCACGGACATCGGGCTCGCGACGAAGGCCCGAACCGTTGGGGTTCGGGGCTTCGTCCGGGGTGCGCTCGCCCTCGCGGTCGACGGCCGCACCGCCCCGTTGCGGTTGACCGGCGGGGGCCGGCCAGACCGGCGCTTGGGACTGGAGGCGGCTACTCGGCGCCCACGACCGCGAAGTCCTGGTTGACGAAGACGTGGTGCGGCCAGTTCACGCCGATGTAGTGGACCTCGTACTCGCCGTTGCTCAGCTGGACGACTCGGTCGACGACTCCGCCGGGGTAGGCGGCCAGTGCCGCTTCGGTCGCCTCATTCGCGGCCGTGCCGCTGACGATCGTGCCGTCGCCCTCGGTGTAGTTCGCCGGGATCTGGCCGACCGACTTTGCCGCACTCGGTGAACCTTGCTGGAACGGGACCACGCCGGCCGCTGTCGACGCCGCCGACGAGCTGCTGCCGGCCGGTTCGACGGTGATCTGGGTGGCGGTGATGGCCGTCCCGTTGGTCGTACCCAGCACCAGAACGTCGGCACCGTTGGTGACGGCACTCACCGTGGTCGGGCTCGTCCCATTCTCATACGTCGTGGACGCGGCTTCGGTGACGGTCACTTTCTGACCCGCGGAGGTCGTCATGGTGAAGCCGGACGTGGTCACGGCGTTGATCGTGCCCGACGATCCGCCGGCGGCCGGTCCAGACCGAGCGTTGGATCCACCGCCAGCACCGCCGGCCGCTCCCCCGCCCGCTGCTCCGGCGGGACGGCCAGCAGCGGCCCCGCCGGTCGCGGGCGCCGCCGCGGTGGTCGAGGATGACGTGGCCAGGACGACGGACAGGGCGATCACCGCACACGCCACCACCGCGGCCACGAGCCACGTGAGTTTCTTGGAGAGCAGTCGACGCAGCCGCGAGCCGTGCGGCGTCTGACCCACAGTCGCGGAGCCTGCCGGGCCGGCCGGGTCTGACCCAAAAGCTGACGGGTCGGGCCACGACGCGGTCGGCGGCGGCGTGCCGGCGCCGCCTGAACTTCCAGCGACCGACGGCCCGGAGGTCGCACTCGGCACGGTGCCAGCGGGCGAGGTTCCGTGGGGGCTTGTTGGTTCGTAGTCGTTCATGATGAGGCTCCTCTGGCTTAGGTGACTGCACCGAGCCTGGCCGCCGTTCCTTCGAAGTCTCTGTACGCCCCCTGTGCGCGGCGGGTGACTGCCCAGACGGCCTTGAGCCCCCCGGGAAGCGGCAGTTACGCCGAACTACGGCCTCGTACGCCAAGCAACCGGGTATGTGACTGTCTAGCCCACTCCGTCCTAGCCCACGCCGGCCTAACTCACTCCGAGCTCGCTCGCTCCGAGCTCGCTCACTCCGAGAGGCGGTACTCGGGGAGGGCGGGCGCGGCTCCCGGCGGCAGGGCTGGGTGAACGGCGTAGCGGACGGGGTGGGCGACCATGAGGTAGCCGTCTGGGCCGACGGTCAGGACTCCGCGCTGATGAAAGTGCGGGTGCTCGAGCATCTGGCCGCGGGTGAGCACCGGAGCGATCGGAACCGCTCGTCGCCCGAGCGAGTCGAGCAGGTCCTCCTGCGTCCGGCCGGCGATCGCGGCCGACACCTCGGCTCGCAACCACACCGCGCCGGCGGTCCGCTCAGCCATGCTCAGCCCCACGTGCCGCTCGAGCCCCAGTTCCTGACAGAGGGCCGCCCAGAAGTGGTCCTCGCTGAACACACCCAGCACCACCCACCGTTGATCGGCGGTCGCGAAGAGTCCCATGGCCGGCGCCGCCCCGTCCGGACCCCCGGCCGAGGCCGCCTCGCGCCGCGGGTCGACCGGACCGAGGGGCGCCACCCAGGTCGCCAGCAGGTCGGCCATCGACACGTCGATATGCTCCCCCTCGCCCGTGCGGCGAGCGCACAACACCGCGGCCAAGATGGCGAAGGCGGCAACCAATCCCGAGCCTTGGTCGCCGACCAGCAACGCCGAGGGCACCGGCGGCCCGGCGTCGACGGCGGTCATGGCCCCGGCGTAAGCCTGGTAGTTGGCATCGTGTCCGGTGGCGGTCGCCAAGGGCCCGTCCTGCCCGAAACCCGAGATCGAGCACAGCACCACGGCCGGATTGGCCGAACGCAACCGGTCGAACCCGACCCCGAGCCGCGCGGCGACGCCGGGCCGGTAGTTCTCCACGACCACCTCGACGCCGCCGACCAGCTCCAGCAGCACCGCGCGGTCACGCTCGTCCTTCAAGTCGAGCGCCACGCTGCGTTTGCGGCCATTGAAGTTGGCGAACCGATCGGCCAGCGGGCGCATCCGGTCACCGCCGGGCGGCTCCACTTTGAGCACGTCGGCTCCGAGGTCCGCGAGCAACTGGGTGGCGTAGTGGCCCGGTTGCCACAGTGACAGGTCGAGCACGCGCAAGCCGTCGAGCAAGTTCTGGGTCACTCGGCTCCCAGCGGCCGGAAGACCGGAACCCGGTACTCACCGCCCGGAAGGTCGACGAGTTCGGCCTGAACCCGCAGACCGCAGACCACCTCGCCCGGTTCGACGCCGACAATCCGGCCCGGCAACCGGAGTCCGAGTTGCTCATCGAGCTCGATCAGGCCGACCACGTAGGGCACCTTGTCCAGGTACCCGGCCACGGCCGCCTGACGCTGGACGATGAACGTGTAGACCGTTCCGGTGCCGGCCACGTCCTCGAACTCAGTCGGGCCGGCGCACACCCGGCAGCGTTCCAGCGGTGGCTGCAGCCACAGTCCGCAGGACTGGCAGCGGCACATGGCCAGCCGGCCCTCGGCGGTCGCCGCCCAGAACCCGCGGCTGTCGGCGTCCGGATCAGGCTGGGGTGGGAACGAGAACGCCTCGGACAGGTCGGCGGTCACTGCGGGGCCGTCACAGCGTTGCCGTCCCGTAGACGAGAGCGCCGCCGAAGGGGCCGGCGCCGGAGGTCACCAGCGCCGTCTCGGCCCCGGCCACTTGGCGTTCGCCGGCGTCACCGCGCAGTTGAAGCACCGCCTCGTAGTGATGGTTCATGCCGTGGATGTAGCCCTCCGACAGCAGGCCGCCGTGCGGGTTCACGACCACGTCGCCGCCGTAGGTGGCCCGCCCGGCGCGGAAGTAGTCGCCCACCTCGCCCTTGGCGCAGAAACCGAAGTCCTCGAAGGTCGCCATGACCGTGAAGGTGAAGCAGTCATACATGCACGCGACGTCGATGTCGGAGGCCTTAAGCCCGGTGCGCGACCACAACTTCGGCGCGGTGTCCCGGGAGAACATCGAGGTCATGTCGTCCCACTGGTCGACCGAGCCGCCGAAGCGGTTGCTGTCGGCGGCGCCGAGCAGGTACACCGGTTTGTGCGGCAGGTCGGCCGCCCGCTCAGCTGAGGTGACGACGATCGCGACGGCGCCGTCGACCTCATAGCAGCAGTCGAACAGGCGGAACGGCTCGTTGATCCAGCGGCTGTTCAAGTAGTCATCGAGGGTGATCGGGTCGCGGCCGACGGCGTGCGGGTTGCGCGCGGCGTGCTGGCGTTGCTGCACGGCGATGGCGCCGAGGTCCTCTGAGGTCGAGCCGTACTCGTACTGGTGGCGCCGGCAGAACATCGCGAACCACTGGGGCGGAACCAGATAGCCCTGCGGCCCCGCGAACTGAGCCTCGCCGCCGACGGTGATCGGTCCCGCTGCTTTGCCGTAACGAGTCTCCGAGCCCAGGACTCGGTAGACGACCACGACGTCGGCCTGGCCCGAGAGCACTGCGGTCGCCGCGCCGGCAACGGTCGTGGTGACGATGTTGCCGCCGCCGGAGACGTTAAGACTCCAGCCCAAATCCGGCACTCCGATGGCGTGCGCGACCTGACTCGGCGTCGCGGTGCCGCTCGTGCCGAAGCAGGTGAACCCGTCGACGTCGGCTGGGGTCAACCCACAGTCGGCGAGCGCGTCGCGGGCGGCCTCGGCGGCCATCGACAACGCCGTGCGCCCGGAGGCCCTCGCGTACTTGGTCCGCCCGATTCCCACCACGGCGGAGCCCTGCAACAACCGGTTCATCGGACCTCCTACAGCGTCGCCGCGACCGTCGACTGTCGCCGACCGTATCCCCGGCGGAGCGAATGCGGAAGATTAACGCGAGATCTGCTGCAAAGCCCAGGAGTTGCCGTCCGGATCGCTGAAGTAGGCGTACCGCACGCCTCCCCCCATGTCGTTGACCTCCGAGACGTCAACTCCGTTGCCGAGGAGCGCCTGGCGGGCAAGGTCGACGTCGGCCACCACCAGGTGGAGGTTGAGGACCGGTGCGGCCTGCGGATCGCTTATCCCCACGCCGACGACGATGGAGCAAGCCGAGCCCGGCGGAGTCAACTGCACCACCCTTAGGCCGTTGCCCGGCTCGACATCGTGATCGAGGTTGAACCCCACTTTCTCGACGTAAAAGGCCTTGCTTCGGTCCACGTCCGTCG
>JAOPUY010000411.1 GCA_025963265.1 Frankiales bacterium
AGAATGATGCCGATCGACCATAGGACTCCGGAGCCGACGACGAAGCCGACGATGAGCAGAATGAGGCCGTGGACGATCATGAGGTTGCCCTTCGATGGCGCGAGGTCGCTGCCCACCTCCGCAGCCCAAGACGCTAGCGCATCGCCGCAGCTCGGGCGCTGAGCGACGCCGTTAACGCTGTTGCGCGTCTTGCACGACCAGCTGAGCCACTCGTCCCAACGGCTCACCGCTATCCCGGGAGCGACTCAAGAGTCGCTCATAGGCCTCGCCCATGTCGATGCCCTCCAGGTAGGCCAGCACGCCTTTGGCCTGCTCGACGATGGCGCGAGAGGCCAAGGCCTCGGTCGTCCGCGCCACGGCCTCCTCGGCGCTGATCAAGCCGGTGTGGATGATCGCGATCGCGGCCATGTCCGCGAAAGCGCCGGCCAGCAGGGCCTCGTCGGGGTCCAGCGGGCTCCCCGTCACGCGAAAGAAGTTCAAGCCGCCGATCACATCGCCTTGCCAGATGAGCGGGACGGCGATGACGCAGCTGAAGCCGGCCGCGGACGAGGCGGCCGAGAACGCTGGCCATCGGCGCTCGATGTCTTGCGCGTCGGGGGCGAACACCGCCGCGCCTTTCCTGATGCTCTCCACGCAGGGGCCTTCCTCGACCTGGCTCTGATACAGCTCCAGATCCTCGGCGCGGTGGGAGGACGCGCTGAGCACCTCGACCGTGCCATCCGGCAACAGGGCCAGAATGCCGGCCGCGTCGGCGGACAGCGCGGAAGCGGCGTTGCGCAGCAGTTCGGCCAACGTTCCGGCGAGATCCCCGCCCTGGGTGATGGCCGCCGTGGTATTCGCGATGGACGCCGCGACACCGATCCGGGCGGACTCAGCCTCACTCATCGGCCATCCCCGGGGCGAAGTCGAGTCGGCGGCCGGTGACCAGCTTGGCCAGGCTTAGCAGGTCCAGGTCGTGGGCGAAGGCGTAGGCCTTCAACATCGCCAGAGCGTCCTCGGGGGAGACCTTGAGCTGGGCGGTGACCATGCCCGTGGCCTGGTGGACTTCGGAGCGGGCGGCCCAGGGGCCGCCCTGACCGTAGACGGCGGTGGCGGCCGGATCGTTGAGCAACGCCACGCCCACCGCGTCGGACAGAAACTGAGCGGCTTGCAGGTCGGGGGCGATCTGGGCCGGGTCGCGGCCGAGCCACGTGCAGACGCCGAGCACCCGCGACGATGGCCGCATCGGCACGGCGTAGACGCTCAATGACGAGGCGGCCTCGCCGAGCGACTCGGTCAGCTCCGGCCACCGTCGTTCCGACAGCAGAGCGGTCACGACTGAGCCGGTGCGATACGCCTCCAGGCTGGGCCCCTCGTCCAGGACCTCTTGCAGGTCTTCAAAGCGGCTGGCCAGGCCGTCCGTCGTCGCCAGGGTGACTCGGTTCAGCGACCCGTTTTCGACAGTGATCGACGCTCCGTCCGCGTTCAGCAGCACCCGGGAGGCCTCGCATAGGCGGGACGGCAGCGGTCGGCGGAGCCCGTCGTCGGCGACCAACCGAAAAAGTTGGCCGAGCATCTCTGCGCGATCGGTCATGTCAAGTCCTCATACTTCCGGCGGCTCCCACCGGCTGGGGTCGACGCTACGCCGTCCGCGCGGGCCGACCCGAGCGGCAACGTCCTAGGCCGGCCGGATCAACCGGCGCTGAGAGCCTCGGCCCGGGCGTCGTACTGGGCGCGGGCGGCCATGATCCGCGGCGTGTTGGCCGCAGTCCAGGCGGCCAGCGCGCTCACCGGTCGCAGGAGTTCGCGGCCGAGGTCGGTGAGCGCGTACTCGACCTGCGGCGGGACGCTGGCCAGCACGGTCCGCTCGACGAGACCGTCGCGCTCGAGCACCTTCAGCGTCGAGGAGAGCATCTTCTGGCTGATGTCGGCGATCTGCCTTCGCAGCTCGTTGAAGCGCAGCGGACCGGCGCCGAGCGTCGAGACGATGAGCAGCGACCACTTGTCGCCGATCCGGGCGAGCAGGTCCGAGATCGCCCCGCAGACCTCCGGGTCGCCTTCGCGGCGTGCGCACGTTCGGCTGTCGACCATCGCATCTCTCCTCAGCGGGTAGTCACCTGCAGGTGACTTAGTGGTCGGCAAGTGCCCCCTTGCCAGCGGCGGCCTTTGCGAGCCACAGTGGTAACCACAGGAAACCTACTCCCTAGCCGAAACTTACGGAGGACGTGTGAGCACTCCATCCCGCCTGGGCCTCATCATCGGTTCGACCCGCCCGCAGCGCTTCGCCGACAAACCGGCCGATTGGCTGCTCGAGCAGGCGGACAAGCGCGAGGACCTGACGCTCGATCGCCTCGACCTGCGCGACTTCGAGCTGCCCTTCTTCGCCGAGGCCACCACGAACCTGCACGCACCGAGCGCCGATCCGAAGGTGCGCGCCTGGCAGGACGCGATCCGACCCTACGACGGCTACATCTTCGTCGTCGCCGAGTACAACCACTCCATCACGGCCGCCTTGAAGAACGCGCTCGACCAGGCCTACGTCGAGTGGGTGCGCAAGCCCTTCTCGGCCTTCGGCTACGGCAGCACCGGCGGCGCGCGGGCGGTCGAGCACCTGCGTGGCATCGGCGTCGAACTGCAGATGGTGCCCTCGAAGTTCGGCGCCCACATCGGCGGCAGCGACCTGTTCCGGGTCCATCCGTTCGGCGGCAACGCGCCGATGAGCGACATAGCCGACGCCATCCAGCCATCGGTCGACGCGATGTTCTCCGATCTCGTGTGGTGGTCGAGGACCCTGAGCGCGGCTCGCGCGGCCTCGTAGGGGTTTCAGCCTCGCCCTCGCGGTAGGCGGCGGACAACGTTGCCGACGGCGGATCCGATGACGGCGCCCACGATGACATCAGCCGGGTAGTGCACTCCGGTGTGCACGCGGGAGTATCCGACCGTGGCGGCGAGCAGGTGCAGGGGCAAGGACAGGAAGGGCAACGGATCGCCGGCGGCGGTGGCGAAGGCGACCGCCGACGCGGCATGGCCCGATGGAAATGACGTCGACGCCGGCATCCGCACCTGCCGCTCGCGCAACACCGCGGCCGCGGCGCGGTCCGGCCGTTGGCGGGCGACCAGCTGCTTCGCGAGCAGGTTCACCGCGGCCGAGCTGATCCCGATCGCCGCCATTCCCTGGACCGCGGCCCGCCGTCCGGGCCGTCCGCCCGCCACGGTGAGCCCAGCCGCGATCGCCATCCAGATCCGGGAGTAATTGGCCGCATTGGACACTCGGCGCAAGGCGACGTCGAGCGTGGGGGTGGGGGTCGCCGCGATCGCGGTGTATGTCGCTTGATCGAGCCGGCGCAGGTCGGCCAGCGCGGAGCCCAGCGATTCGGCTAATCCAGGCGCGACCCGGCGCTCGGTCATCGGTGGCCCGACCGGGAAAATGCCAGCTGGCGCAGCCGAACCCAGTCCATCGCCGGACGGGGTTGGGGCACACCGGGACGGTGGCGCGGCACCCGGACCCGCAACACATGCCGCTCCACTCCGCAGCGCACGGGCGCGGCCAGGGTCAAGGCCTCGCCGTCGATGGCCGCCGGGATCTGAGGTGTGTCGGCGTAGACGACGACTTCGCTACCGGTGAAGCGGTTGAGTCCGCGTTCGTGGGTCCGATGCAGCAGCCCGACCGCCTGCCGGACGTTGTCGACCGATACCGCCGCGACCCCGAGCAGCCCCTGATCCAACCGTGCTCGCCGGCCCAGCCCGGCCAGATCGGTCGTCCCGTACGGATTGTTGCTCACCAGCACGGCCTGCGGACCGTCGAGCTCCCCGCCCGGGGCTTGCAGGTGCAGCCGCGCGCCGCGTCGACCGGTGAGCAGATCGGGCAGCACTTTCAATGTCGTCCGCGTCTTGTCGTTGCGGTAGGCGGGGCTTTGCACGACCTCGGCATAGGCGCCGAAGGACACGTTGTTCACAAAGGTTCGACCGTTGGCTACGCCCAAATCGATGCGCACTTCGACGCCATCGGCCAGCGCATCGAGGCAGGTGGCGGGTTCCTCACGATCAAGGCCGAGGTCGAGCGCGAAATGATTACGCGTCCCGGCGCTGATCACCAGAAACGGCACGCCGCGCTCCGCGGCGATGCCTGCCACCAACGCCTGCGTACCGTCGCCCCCGGCCACCCCGAGCAGGTCGGCACCCTCGTCGAGCGCGTTTCGCGCTAGCGCCGCGACGTCGACCTTTCCCGGACCCTCGATCAGGGCGACCTCTGCGCCCAACGCCTCCGCCCGCGCCTTGAGCCCGAATTTCGCGACTTTGCCGCCGCCTGAATAGGGGTTCATGATCAAGTAGGGCCGCAACGGCGGGGCGACTTCATAGGTCCGCATCGCCGTGTTCCGTTGGTCTGAGGCTAACGCGGCCGCGCCGGCCGCGACGGATAGGGCAGCTAGCGCGAGCGAAACCAGCACGACCAGCACCAGCTGCGATCGGACCAGATACACCACCACGACGACCGGGGCGAGCAGCGAGACGGCCAACGCCA
This sequence comes from Frankiales bacterium, assembly GCA_025963265.1. GTDB lineage: Bacteria > Actinomycetota > Actinomycetes > Mycobacteriales > Jatrophihabitantaceae > Jatrophihabitans_A. The sequence goes on from JAOPUY010000411.1 coordinate 4,502, forward strand.
GCCACCGCAGGAATATGTGGGTCACCAGAAACCAATAAGCCCCGGCGACCATGACGATCGCGCCCGCCACTCCGACCGCCAGCAGCCCGAGACTCTTCGTTCCGGCGAAGCCGATGAGGACGCCGACCGCGGCCACTGCCGCCAGAATTGCCCCCCGGGCCAGCCAGGCCTGGGCTGGCGTGTGCGTGGCCGCGACTCCAGCGCCATCGGTGGGTTTAGTCGGTCTCGTCAGGGACGCCATGGCTGCTCCTCTCCCTCCGGCCTACCGAGGATCCCGCACTGCCGGGCCGCGTTGCTCGTCCCGACGGGATGATTCGACCGGCGGTTGAGCGAGATCACCGCCGTCGAATGAGGCGAGGCCGACCCCGGTGTCGGACGATCGACAATTCGCAGCTGACTTGTCAGGGTCAGTCCGACCAGGAGGCGGTGGCACATGGCGTTAGACACATTCGTCGTTATTGCGGCGCGGTACGCATCACTCGAGGATGCCGAAGCCGACTACGACTCGGTACATGAGATGTACAAGGCGAACGGATTGATCGACACCTACGACGCGGCGGTGCTCAGCCGCAAGACCGACGGCAAGGTCAAGATCGTCAAGAAGCACGAACAGCCGACCAGACAGGGCGCGTGGGGTGGCCTCGGAATCGGTTTGGTCGGGGGTGCGTTGGTCGCGCTATTTCCGGCGGTGGGGCTCGGAGCCGGCTTGCTCATCGGCGGCGGCGGATTTGCCGGACTCGGCGCGCTCGCCGGCCACGTCGCGGCGGGAATGAGCCGATCCGACCTGAAGGAACTCGGCGAAGTGCTCGACGAAGGGGAGAGCGGTTTGGTGGTAGTCGCCGCCACCGATCTCGAATCACACGTCGAGTCGGCCATCGATCGGGCGTCCAAGATCACCAAGAAGCAACTGCGGGCCGACGAGAAGCAACTCGAGCAGGAGATCGACGCCGCGGCTCGCGAGCAAGCCGAGACCAAGGTGCCGATCAGCCGGTGAGCCGCGCTCGGATTCGGTCAGCCCTCGGCTTGGCGGGTGTTCTTCGTGCGCAAGCCGATCAGGGC
>JAOPUY010000476.1 GCA_025963265.1 Frankiales bacterium
GGTCGAGGTCGCCGTACGGCGTGGGCTCTTTCCGCCCGAGTCCACCCACGGCCATCAGCGCGATGCCTGGGACTTCGGGCAGCAGGCTGGTGAGCCAGCGGTCGTAAAGGCTGGTGAGGTCAGCCCGCAGCGGTGCACCTACCTCTTCGGCCCGGGCGAGAAGAGCTGCCCGGGCCGAAGAGATGGACTTGTCAGACGGCGTCTTCATTCCGTTCGCCTGTTCGGACCCTGACCACGGCATCGACTTCGGTGACCCAGACCTTGCCGTCACCGATCTTGCCGGTGCGGGCGGCCTCGACGACCGCGTCCACGACCTTGGTCACGTCGGCGCCGCCGACGAGGACCTCGACCTTGACCTTCGGAACCAGGTCGACGGTGTACTCAGCGCCGCGGTACACCTCGGTGTGGCCACGCTGCCGGCCGAAGCCGGAGACCTCGCTGACGGTGAGACCTTGGATGCCCAGGTTCTCCAGGGCCACCTTGACCTCTTCGAGCTTGAAAGGCTTGATGATCGCTGTCACCAGTTTCATGGCGGTCAGACTCCCTTTCCAGAAAGCTCCGAGGACACGCTGTCATCGGCTGACGACCCCGGAGTGTGGGTCAGACCACCGCTCAGGACCGTTGAGAAGGAGTATGCCGACTCCGCGTGCTCGCTCTCGTCCAGACCCATCAACTCCTCTTCCTCGCTGACCCGGAAGATTCCGAGCGTCTTGAGGATGGTGCCGATGATGAAGGTGACCGTGAACGAGTACGCCAGCACTGATCCAGCCGCGACGGCCTGGACCAGCAGCAGCTTGCCGCCGCCGCCGTAGAACAGACCCCGCTTGGCCTCGACGCCGCCCGCGAGCGCGCCGTGGTCGAAACCGAAGAAGCCGATCAGTAGGGTGCCGGTGATGCCACCGACGAGGTGGACGCCGACGACATCGAGCGCGTCGTCGAAGCCGAACTTGAACTTGAGCCCGACAGCCAAGCAGCAGAGCATGCCGGCGATGAGCCCGACCGCCATGCCGCCGAGCGGCGAGACGAAGGCACAGGCCGGGGTGATGGCGACCAGCCCGGCGACCGCGCCGGAAGCGGCGCCGACCGTGGTGGGCTTGCCGTCGCGCAGCTGCTCGACGAGCAGCCAACCCAGGGTCGCCGCGCAGGTCGCGATGGTCGTGGTGGTGAACGCCAAGCCGGCGACGCCGTCCGCGCCGCCCTCGGAACCGGCGTTGAACCCGTACCAGCCGAACCACAGCAGCGAGGCGCCCAACAGGACGAAGGGCACGTTGTGCGGCTTCATCGGGTCGCGACGCCAACCGACGCGCTTGCCGAGCACGAAGACCAAGGCCAGCGCCGCGGCGCCGGCGTTGATGTGGACGGCGGTGCCACCGGCGAAGTCCTCAGCCCGGATCTTGTTGAGGATCCAGCCCGTGCCGAACACCCAGTTGGCGACCGGGAAGTAGACGAGGGTGACCCAGAGCGCGACGAAGAGCGTCCAGCCCCAGAACTTCACCCGGTCGGCGATCGCGCCCGAAATCAGGGCGGGGGTGATCATGGCGAACATCAGCTGGAACATCGCGAAGACGATGATCGGCACGCCCGCGCCGTAGGTGGTCCCGGCGGGGAGGTTGGTTCCGATGGTGGCCGCCGCTTCGGCGCCGCCGTTCCAGACGCTACCGAGGAAGGTCGGGTTGCCCAGGCCGTAGAAGTTCTTGGTCGATCCGATCAGGCCGCTCCAGCGGCTCTCTCCAAAGGCCCACGAGAAGCCGTAGAACGTCCACAGGACGCCGACCACCGCCAGGCAGATGAAGTTCATCATGAGCATGTTGAGCGAGTTCTTGGCTCGAACCATGCCCGAGTAGAAAAAAGCCAGTCCAGGCGTCATTAGCAAAACCAATGCCGCGGAAGCAAGCATCCAGGCGGTGTTGCCTGAATCTATGCTCACCGTGACATCGTCCGCTGCTAGCAGATGCAGCACTCTGCGTCTCCTTCGGTGGGTGGGATTGTCGAAGGCGGCGTTGCCTCGAAACGTAGCCAGAGATTGGCCTTTTTGTGTTTCGTCCGACCCACCCTGAATGTTTCGCGCAGATTAACGGTCGCCGCTGCGACCTGTATCACCTCCGGACTCGCGCGCATTGCCCGTCGGGCTCACCAGCCAGCGGCGCCAGCGTGGGTAACGTCGCGGGCATGCCGAGCCTGAAGCTGGTCGAAGCCGGGGCGCGAGCCGGCGCCATCGAGGTCGAGAATTACCGCATCGCGCTTGACCTGCGTCAGGCCGAGCAACCGGACGCCGGCTTCGGGTGCGCGACGACGATCTCCTTCCGGGCCCACCAGCCCGACGCCGAGACGTTCGTGGACATCAAGGCCGAGCGAGTCCACTCGGCCTCGCTGAACGGGCAGCCGATCGACGTCGCAGCCATCCGCGACGGACGGCTGGCCCTGACCGGGCTGCTGGCCGCCAACGAGCTGCACGTGCTCAGCGAGATGGCCTACTCCACCGACGGCGAGGGCCTGCATCGGCACGTCGATCCCGCCGACGGCCGGACCTACCTCTACGCGATGTCGTTCCTGGACGCCGGTCCCCGCTGGTTCGCCTGCTTCGACCAGCCGGATCTGAAGGCGACCTATGACGTGACGGTGCGCTGCCCGACCGACTGGACGGTGCTCGGCAACGGGGCGCCGCGATCGTCCGCCCCCGGCGAGTGGACCCTGGCCACCACCAAGCCGCTGTCGACCTACTTCGTGACCCTGGTCGCTGGTCCGTACCACTCGATCCGGTCCGAGCACGACGGGATCACGCTTGGCGTGCACGCCCGCGCCTCGCTGGCCGCGCATCTGCAGGACGAGGCCGAGGAGATCTTCGCCGTGACCGCGCGCGCCTTCGACCGCTACCACGAGCTGTTCGGCCTGCGGTACCCGTTCGGCGAGTACCACCAGGCCTTCGTGCCGGACTTCAACGCCGGCGCGATGGAGAATCCGGGCTGTGTGACGTTGCGCGATCAGTACGTCTTCCGCTCGGCGACCACCACCGGCGAGCGGGGCGTGCGAGCGAACACCATCGTGCACGAGCTGGCGCACATGTGGTTCGGAGATCTGGTGACGATGCGCTGGTGGGACGACCTGTGGCTCAACGAGTCTTTCGCGGAGTACATGGCCCATCGAGTCTGCTCGGAGATCACCGATTACGCGGCCTGGTCGGAGTTCGGGATCCGCCGCAAGGACTGGGGCTACGTCGCCGACCAGGCGCCCTCGACCCATCCGGTCGCCGGCAACGGCTCGGCCGACGCTGCCGGCGCGCTGGCCGACTTTGACGGGATCTCCTACGCCAAGGGCGCGGCCGCGCTCAAGCAGTTGGCCAGCTACCTGGGCGACGACGTCTTCTTCGGCGGGCTGCGGGCCTACTTCACCCAGCACGCGTTCGGAAACGCCGAATTCAGCGACCTGATCGCCGCCTGGACCGCGGCCGGCGGCGTCGCGGTGGACGAGTGGGCCCGGCAGTGGCTGCGCACCGCCGGCCTGGACACGATCTCCGCCGAGCCGACCGCGACCGGTCTGGCGTTGACCCGTCGCTCCCCCGACACCAGCGACCGGCCGCACGCCCTGCGGGTCAACGGCTACGCCAGCGACGGTTCGCTCGTCCTGGACGAGACGGTGGTGCTGGCCGGCGAGCCGGTGCGGTTGACCTCCCCGCAGCCGATCGCCCTGGCGGTGGCCGACGCCGAGGACGACACCTGGGCCAAGATCCGCTTCGGGCCCGCGGGGTGGACGGCCCTGGCCGCCCTGCTGCCTCAGATCGCGAATCCGTTGAGCCGGGTGGTGGCCTACAACGCGGTCCGCGACGCCGTGCGCGACGCCGAGCTGGACCCCGCCCGGGCGCTGGACGTGCTGCTCAGCGCGAGCCAGTTCGAGTCAGATCCCTACGTCGTCGGCGATCTGTGGAACTTCGCGATCGGATCCCTGGCCGGGCCGTATTCGCCGCCCGAGCAACGGCCCGCGCGGCGCGAGCGCATCGCCGAGGTCGCCCTCGGCCAGCTCCGCTCGGCCGAGCCGGGCTCGGACGGGCAACTGGTGGCCGCGCGCTCCTTCATCCGGACCACGGGTTCGAGCCAGACGTTGCTCGGCTGGCTGGACGGACGCGAGCGGCCCGACGGGCTGCGGATCGACGCCGAATTGCGGTGGGCCCTGGTCGGAGCGCTGGCGACGATGGGCGCGGTCGACGAGGACTTCCTGGCCGCTGAGCTGGCGGCCGACCTGAGCGCGTCCGGGGCGGGGCACGCCGCGCGGGCTCGGGCGGCGCTCCCGCTAGCCAGTTCGAAGGCCCGCGCGTGGGCGTTGCTGACCGAGCCGAGCGCGGCCAGCGCGTACGAGCTTTACGCCACCGCCGAGGGCTTCTTCCCCGCCAGCCAGGACGAGCTCACCGCGCCTTACGTCCCGCGGTTCTTCACCGAGATCCCGGCCACCGCGGCCCATCGCAAGGGTTTCGCCTTAGCCCGGGTCGCGTTGCTGGCCTACCCGCACTCCAGTGCCGCACGGGCCACGCTCGAACTGGCCGCGGCCGCGCTGGCCCGAGCCGAGCTCGACGGCGGGATCCGGCGTTCGCTGATCGACGCCTCCGACGCCCAGCGCCGGGCTGTCGTTTCCCAGCAGCGCTACCGGTCAAGCTGATCCCGCGCTGGCGATGACATAGGGTCTGGACCATGAGTGGTGAGATGAGCGTTCGCGGGATGACCGTCGCGATTCACGTGGGCGACCGCGAGCGAGCCCTGGCGTTTTACTGCGCTCTGATCGGCCGTGACCCCGATATGGGTCCCGACCCGGACTTTTACGAATGGGAGATATCACCCGGCGCCTGGTTGCAGCTCGCGACCGGCCGCGAGGAGATCGCGCCGTCCTCGTTTCGGCTGCGGCTCAAGGTCGAGGACATCGAGAAGTCAGTGGAGATCCTGCAGGCCAAGGGCTTCGAACCCGGCAAGATCAAGCGCCTGCCGGGCCTGGTCACCTTCGCCAACCTGACCGATCCGTGGGGCAACCCGCTCGGCGTCTACCAGGACATGGGCCTAGCGCCCGGCGTTTAGTGCCTTTGCTCGGTCATTGCGACCTGTGCGGTTAGTCGCCGAGCAACGCGTCGACGAACTGCTC
>JAOPUY010000498.1 GCA_025963265.1 Frankiales bacterium
TGACGCTGGCCACCTTCGAGCCGCGCAAGGGACTCGACACCCTCTTTGACGCCCTGGCCGCGCTCGGCCCGCAGGCCCCGCCGCTGGTGCTCGTCGGCCAACCCGGCTGGGGCGGGCTCGACCCGGCCGTCGAAGCCGCGCGCCGGGGGCTGGCCCCGGCCGCGGTCCGGGTGCTGGACTCGATCAGCGACCGACAGCTCGCGGTGATCTTGCGAGCGGCGCAGTTGCTGGTGATGCCCTCGCTGGCCGAGGGGTTCGGACTGCCGGTGGCCGAGGCCATGGCCGCCGGAACCGCGATCATCTGCACCGACGACCCGGCGCTGGTCGAGGTCGCCGGGCCGGCTGCGCGGGTGGTCGGACGGGGCCGGTCCGATGAGTTGGCCGCGGCCATCGCCGAGCTCGCGGCCGACGAGGCGCAGCGGGCGGCGCTGGCCAAAGCCGGCCTGGGCCGGGCCCCGCTGTTCACCTGGGACGCGGTGGCGGCCCGCTCTTGGCAGTTATACCGCTCGCTGCTCGCCTGAGCGGGCGCCGTGGCGGGGGAGCAGGCCCGGTCGCAGCGGTGACCAGGTCGTACGCGCGTGGGCGGCGACCACCAGCAGGCCGGCCACCACCAGTAACGGCGGGACGATCAAGACCAGGAACCAGGGCGCCCCGGTCAGGGTGTCGCCGCCTGGGTGTGGCTGGCGCACCAACCAGGCCGAGTACAAGCCCCAGCAGATCACCAGGTAGCCGCCGAGCAGGACCGTCTGCCCGCGGGAGCCGAGGATGCGCAGCCCGGCCGCGACCAGGACGCACAGCGGGACCAGCGCCGGGATCAAGTACCGGCTGACGCTGCCGCCGCCGCCCATCGAGTACTGCAGCTCGAAGGCCCCATCTAGCACCAGCATCGCCGCCACCGCGGCGAAGGCCCCCAACTGCCGCCAGTCGCGGCGCCGGCCGGCGCCGAGGATGAACCAGAGCCCGACGAGCACGCCAGCGGCCACGCAGACGAGCAGCAGGGTGATCCCGACTCGAGTGTCCAGGGTGTACAGCGTTCCGCGTTGCGGGTTCCGGCCGTCCAACGGGTGTCGCAAGAGCGAGTACTGGGTGGTCCAGAACGAGCGGGCGTGCAGCACCTGGGACAGGCTGTAGGAGTGCCGGTGCAGGTGTTCCTCGGTCCAGACGGGCTGCGCCCCGGAGAAGTTGCCGGTGATGTGCTTGTTGCGGATGAAAAACCAGCCGGCGGCGGCGAACGCGGCCAGGAGCGGCGCGGCTCCGGCCGCCGCGGCCAGCGACAGCCGCTTTAGCACCGGCGCCGAGGACTGCAGCAGCACGACCAGCACGCTGACCACGACGAGCAGCACCAGGGCCAGGATGAACTGCGCATTGGTCGCCAGGCCGAGGCCGGAGAGCACCGAGATGGCCACGGCTCGTTTGACCGTCATCCCGCGCTTGATGACCAAGACGGCCAAGCCCACGGCGGCGGCGCACCACAGGCCGTTCAGCGGATCGCCGTAGGCCGAGCCGCCGACGAAGACGATCGGGCCCATCGTGCTGGCCACGGCGGCCACGCTGATCATCCAGCCGCCGCGGTCGCGCGGGCGGAGCAGCCCCGCCGCCCACGCGATCATCAGCACGGTGAGCAGGGCGATGAACGAGTTCACGAAGCGGACGGCCAGGTTGGCCGCGATCCAGTGGCCGGCGTTGACCAGCGGGCCGGCGATCGGCGCGACCAGGGCGTAGAAGAAGGGCGGGTGCTGGGCCTCCCACTGAACCGGCGGACGCACGGCCGGAGCCGAGGTCTTGATTTGAACGCCCTTCTCGAAAACCGGCAGGTGGCCGTTCCACACCTGCACGGCGTAGTCGAGGTGACCGGTCTCATCCGCGGTGGCCAGTGGCGAGTTGGTCACGGCGACGCCTAAACACATCAGCAGGGTGGCCAGCGCGGCCACCCCGATGCCGATCACCCGCGCGCTCCAGCGGCGGCGGCGGGGCCGGGTCGGGATCGCAGCCGTAGGGATCGGGGCCGGTTCGGCGACGAGGTCGATGTCCTGCGTCGTCACGGTCGACCACTGCCCATGCCTGGTGAGATTACCCGGTGCCTGGGGTCGGATCTGCCATTTGGGCGTGGCGCGCGAGGCTGGCCGCTAGGATTCGGGCTGTCGGTGACACCGAAATCAGGGAGCCAGCTTGTGCGCGATGTCCACTTCAGCGTCCTGCTCGACGCCACTGCGGTTCCGCAGGATCGGCGTGGGGTCGGCCGCTACGTGGACAATCTGGTGCCAGCGCTAGCCCGCACCGGGACCGGCGTGCGCGTGGTCTGCCAGCCGAGTGAGGCCCGGCACTACAGCGAGCTGGCCGGCGCCGACGCGGTGGCGGCCCCCGCGGGCTGGGTCGGGCGTCGCCCCACTCGCCTGGCCTGGGAACAGCTCGGGCTGGCCAAGCTCGCCCGCCGCTCCGGACCCGACGTGCTGCACTGCCCGCATTACACCTTTCCGCTCGCCGCGTCCTTCGGCCGAGTGCCGCTGGTGGTGACGCTGCACGACGCCACTTTCTTCTCCGACCCAGGCGTGCACACACGGGTCAAAGGCCCCTTCTTCCGGACGGCGACCAAACTCGCGCTGCGCCGGGCCGACCAGTGCCTCGTCCCCTCGGCCGCGACCGCGCAGGAACTGATCCGGCTTGCCGGCGCCCGGTCCGAGCGACTCACAGTGGCTCACCTCGGCGTCGACCCGGTGGTCTTCGCGCCGCCGAGCTCGGCTGAGATCGCGCTGGCTCGCCAGGCCGCGGGGCTCTCGCCCGAGGAGGGCTACGTCGCGTTTCTGGGCACCATGGAGCCCCGCAAGAACCTCCCGGCGCTGGTCCGCGGCTGGGTGCGGGCCTGCGCCCGGCTCGATCGCCCGCCCGCCTTGGTGTTGGCCGGCGGCAGCGGCTGGGACGGCGACTTGGACGCCGCGGTCGCCGCGGTGCCGCCCGAGCTGCGGTTGCTGCGGCCGGGCTACCTGCCGATCGAGCGGCTGGCCGGCCTACTCGGCGGGGCGACGCTGGTCGCCTATCCGAGCCTGGGCGAGGGCTTCGGCCTGCCGGTGCTCGAGGCCATGGCCTGCGGGGCGGCCGTGCTCACCACCGACCGCCTGGCCTTGCCCGAAATCGGCGGCGACGCCGTGGCCTACACCGAACCGAGCGCGAAGGCGATCGCGGACGCGTTGACCGAGCTGCTGAGCGACGAGCCGCGCCGCCGCGCGCTGCAGCGAGCCGGACTGGCCCGGGCGGCGCTGTTCACCTGGGACGCCTGCGCCCAGCATCACCTCAGCGCCTACGAGCGCGCGGCCGCCCGGGTGAAGTCGTGACCACCGACGACGGGCCGGACGCGGTCTCGGTGGTGGTCGTCACGTACTCGCCGGGCGAGTCGCTCGCCGCCTTCCTGGACAGCCTTCCCGCGGCCACCAAGCGCGAGGTCGAGGTGGTCCTCGTCGACAACGGCTCGACCGACGGTGCGCCCGAGCGCGCGGCTCAGCGGGCGAACGTCCAGCTGCTGAGCACCGGGCAGAACCTCGGGTACGGGCGGGCGGCCAACCTGGGCCTGCAGGCCAGCCGCACCGAGTGGACTCTGATCGCCAACCCGGACGTGGTGTTGCACGCCGGCGCGATCGACGCGCTCTACGCCGCCGCCGACCGCTGGCCGCGAGCCGGCGCGCTCGGGCCCCTGATCCACACGCCCGACGGCGCCGTCTACCCCTCGGCGCGGGCCGTTCCCTCGCTCAGCCGCGGCATCGGGCACGCGTTGTTCGCCGACCTGTGGCCCAGCAACCCCTGGACCACGGCCTACCGCCGGGAGAACGAGGCGGTCACCGAGCGGACGGCCGGCTGGCTGTCCGGCTCCTGCCTGATGCTGCGCCGAGACGCCTTCGAGTCGACTTCCGGCTTTGACCCCAAGTTCTTCATGTACTTCGAGGACGTGGACCTCGGCGAGCGGCTCGAGCGGGCCGGCTGGCAGAACGTCTACGTGCCCACCGCGTCGGTCACCCACCTCGGCGGCCAGTCGACCCAGCGTCATCGATCGGAAATGCTCAGCGAGCATCATCGCAGCGCATGGAGCTATTTGTCTGCTCGCTATCCCGGCCGACGCCACGCGCCACTACGGTGGGCCATCCGGCTCGGCCTGTGGGGGCGCTCGACGTTGTTGAACGCCCTGGCCGCCCGGAGTCAGCCATGAGTGCCGCCGCGCGCTGGCTGCCCACCACCCCCGGCGGCCGCCGGTGAACGGCCGCGGCGACATCGACGCCATCGTCCTGGTCGGGGGCCAAGGGACGCGGCTGCGGCCCCTGACGCTCTCGGCCCCCAAGCCGATGCTGCCCACCGCCGGTCTGCCGTTTCTGACTCACTTGCTCTCGCGGATCAAGGCGGCCGGGGTCACCCACGTCGTGCTCGGCACGAGCTACAAGTCCGAGGTCTTCAGCGACTACTTCGGGGACGGTTCGGCCCTGGGCTTGGACCTGGAGTACGTGGTGGAGACCGAGCCGCTGGGCACCGGCGGCGCGATCGGCAACGTCGCCCACCTGCTCCGCGGCGACACCGCGGTCATCTTCAACGGCGACATCCTTTCGGGCTGCTACCTGCACGAGATGCTCGACTACCACGCCAAGTGCGCCGCCGACGTGACCCTGCACCTGACCACGGTCGAGGATCCGCGGGCCTTCGGCTGCGTTCCCACCGACTCGACCGGCCGGGTCACGGCGTTTCTCGAGAAGGACCCGAATCCGGTCACCAACCAGATCAACGCCGGGACCTACGTCTTCCGGCGCGAGATCGTCGACCAGATCCCCAAGGGCCGGCCGGTGTCGGTCGAGCGGGAAACCTTCCCGCAGCTGCTCGAATCCGGCGCGCTGCTGGCCGGCTACGTCGACACGACCTATTGGCGCGACCTCGGCCGACCCTCGGACTTCGTCGCCGGCTCGGCCGACTTGGTGCGGGGCATCGCGCCGAGCCCGGCGTTGGCCGGCTCCGTCGGCGAGTCGCTCGTGCTGAGCGGCGCCCAAGTCGCACCGGACGCCATCCTGCGCGGCGGCACGACGGTCGGCGCGGACTGCGTGATCGGCGCGGGCGCGGTGATCAGCGGCTCGGTCTTGTTCGACGGGGCGGCCATCGGCGCGGGCGCGCACGTCACCGACAGCGTGATCGGCGTCGGCGCCCGGATCGGCGAGCGCACGGTGTTGCACGACGTGGTCATCGGCGACCGCGCGGTCATCGGCGCCGGCATCGAACTGCGGCACGGCGCCCGGGTCTGGCCCGACGTCACCATGGCCGACGGCTCCGTGCGATTCTCGGCGGATGGCTGAGCGCGCCGAGGTCGGCGGAACGGTTCGGGAGTGGCCGCTCGACCGGCCGATCGACCTGCCGCGCACGCTCGGGCCGCTGCGGCGAGGCACGGGCGATCCGACCATGCGGGTCGAGGCGGGACGGGTGATCCGAGCCAGCCTGACCCCGGCCGGGCCAGCCACGCTCGCCCTGAGCCAGTCCGATGACGGGCTGCGCGCCCAGGCCTGGGGACCCGGAGCCGAGTGGGCGCTGCAGGCCACGCCGGGGCTGGTCGGACTGGACGAGGCCCCAGGCGCGTGGGTTGATCTGGAGTTGTCGGCTCATCCGGGGCTGGCCCAGACCCGACGCCGACATCCGAACCTCCGCCTCGGGCGCACCGGTTTGGTGCTGGAATCGCTGGTTCCGGCCGTGCTTGAGCAGCGGGTGACCGGCGGCGAGGCCTGGCGGGCCTGGCGCGCCCTGGTGCGCGGGTTCGGCCAGCCCGCCCCCGGACCGGCGCAGTGGAACCTGACCGTCATGCCGTCGGCGTCCCGGCTGCTGGCCGTGCCCAGCTGGCAGTGGCACCAATACGGGGTCGATTCCCAGCGTTGGCGGACGATTCGGGCTGTCGCCACCGTCGCCAGCCGGCTCGAAGAGTGCCCGGCGATGGCGCCGGCCGACGGGGAGTTGGCCGACTTCGAGCGAGCCGTGGCGCGGTTGCGGGTGGTGCCCGGAGTGGGGGAGTGGACGGCGGCTGAGACCGCGCTGCGTTCGCTCGGCCACCCGGACGCGGTCAGCGTGGGGGACTTTCACCTGAAGAACCTGGTCGGGTTCGCGTTGACCGGCGCGAGCCGGACCGAGGACGCGACCATGGTGGAGCTGTTGGAGCCGTGGCGAGGCCAGCGGGCCCGGATCGTCCGGCTGATCGAGTTGAGCGCCCCGCGGCCGCCGAAATTCGGTCCGCGGTTCAGCCCGAACGACATCCGCGCGATCTGAGCCGACGCGATCGGTGAGAACTCAGCGGCCGTATTCGGCCAGCACGGCGCTCGACAGCTGCGGCCAGAGCTCCCGGACCCAGTCGTCGAAGTCGCGGTCGGTCAACGCGACGAGGCCGACCTGGGCGAGCGGGTCGACCCAGAACATGGTGCCGCTGCGACCGAAATGGCCGTACGTGGCCGGCGAGTTCTCCGGCGCGGTCCAATGCGGGCGCTTGTCGGCCCGGATCTCCAGGCCCAAGCCCCAATCGTTGTGGGGCTGCGGCCCGTAGCCGGGCAGGACGCCGGCGAGCCCGGGGAATTGCACCGTGCTAGCCGCGGCCAGCGTCGAGGGGTGCAGCAGAGCGCCGGGGGTCAGCAACTGGGCCAGCACCGCGGTCAGATCGGTCACCGAGGCCAAGGCGTCCTTGGCCGGTGAGCCGTCCAATCGGGCGGTCCGCATCTGCAGCGGGATGAACACCGCCTCGGACAGGTACTGCGTGAAGGGTAGGTCGGTCGCCGCGGCCACCCACTCGCCGATCAAGTCGAAGCCGGTGTTGCTATAGATCCGGCGGGTGCCCGGCGCGGCCGCGCGGGCTCGAGCGTCCGGCGCCAGGCCCGAGGCATGGGCCAGCAGGTGGCGCAGTGTCGCGCCCGGCAGCGCCGCGGCCAACTCGGCGTTCACCATCGGCGCCTCGGCCAGCAGGTCGTCCAATCCGATCGCCTCCTCCTCCACCGCGACCAGGGTGGCCAGCGCGGCGAGGGGCTTGGTCAAGGAGGCCAGTCGAAATGGCCGCTCGACGTCTCCGGCCACCGCCTGCACTCCCGCCGGTGAGACCACGGCGGCCGCGGCGTGCGGGGCCGGCCAGGAGTCGA
>JAOPUY010000521.1 GCA_025963265.1 Frankiales bacterium
GGGGGCAGGGTCGAGCAGTGGAAGTGCCACATGGTCCAGGTGGGCGCGCCGGAGCCGTCGTCGCGCTTGTAGACCTCGGTGGCCCGGATCGGCGCGCCGCCGTCGACGCCGTAGTAGTCGGCGACCACGGTTCCGTCGGTGGGATCCTGCCGGTAGCGAGAGGGAAAGACGACCTCGCAGGCGAGATAGGCCATATCGCCGCTGATGTCCAGGCGCTGGATCCGGACGTCGGAGACTCCGACGTCGATGTGATTGCGGTAGTACGTCCACAAAGTAGTCAGCTCGTCCAACCCGAAGTACGGGTGGCCGTTCAGGTTGTACATCAGGTATGACTCGTCGCCGACCGGGAAGACCGTCTGCATCTTGGGGATGTCGAGCCCGTAGTTGGCGTCCCACCAGTCCTTGTGCGCCCTGAGGATGGCGGACTCGTCACTCTCATAAGTCGACATGGCGGTAGAACCCTTCCAGGATATGACGAATCCAACTCGGTCATTTGGGTGGAGCTACCGGATTAGGTTGGTTGCTCCGTAGGCCGCGGCTCGCCGTCGTGGCGACCTCGCGTCGTCGTACTCGAAATGTAATTGCGTTACAAGACCGGGGAGTTTCCCAACGTTTCAGAAAAGTGAAATGTCGATACATCCGCTCACTGGTCGTCGGTCTCCGAGAAGCTCTGACCGAACTCCGGAGCCAGGAAGCCGTGCAGCAACGCCGCGGTGAGCCGGGGGGCCTCGATCATCGGCAAGTGCCCGATGCCGTCGAGGATCACGGCCGACGTGCCGAAGTACGTGGCGAGGGCGCGGGCCATCGCCGGCGGGCAGGTGGGGTCCTCGCTGCCCGCGACGATGAGCGCGGGCACCGACTGGCTCGCCGCCACCGCCGCGGCGGTGGCACGGGAGTCGGCAAGCTGAAAGGTGTTGTGGATGATCTCGATGACCGTGTCGACCTCACGCCCGTCGCTGGCCAGCTCGGCCAGCCGCTCGACCGGGCCGGCCACCGACGCCCAACCGATGATGTCCGCGCCGTGCTGGGCGAACCACTCACGCACGCCGAGCTCGCGCAGCCCGGCCGCCATCTCGGCCATCTGCGCGTCGGGGACCCCCAGGTGCACCGTCGCGCCGAAGAGCGCGATGCTCAGCACCCGGCCGGGGGCCAGGGCCGCCAGTTCGACCGAGACCGCCCCGCCGATGGAGCCGCCGGCGACATGGGCCGCGGTGATCGCCTCGGCCTCCATCATGGCCAGGGCGTCAGCCGCGTAGTCGACCGGCAGGTACGGTCCGCCCGCCGCGGAACGGCCGTGGCCCCGATAGTCGATGGCATACGTGGGCCGGTCGAGGGCGATCAGGCTCGCCGCGTCGTGCCAGACCGCGGCCGCGGAGTTGACCGGATGCAGCAACACCAGCGGCTGCCCCGGCTGCTCTGGGTGCTCTGGGCCGGCCGCGCCCCACACCAGGTAGGAGAGCTGACCGGCCGGGCCGTCGGTGTGGCGCCGCTCGGGTGCGGGCAGGTGCCGCCCCATCGACGTCATCCTTCCGCGGCCAGTCGCCGGATGGCGAGTTCGCTGAGGAAGCTGGCGATCTTGGGCACGACCGAGTCGTCGAAGAGCACGTCCGGCGAGTGGTTGGAGGGCAACTCGCTGGCCGGGCGGTCTTCGAAGGCGGCCCCGACGAGGACGAAGGCGCCGCCGGTCTCCTCGAGGAACAGCGAGAAGTCCTCAGAGATCATCTCGGGGTAGGCCAGCTGGCTGTACTGGTCAGCGCCGAAGAGCTTGGTCACCACCTCTTCCACGAGGCTCGCCCCGGCCGGGTCGCTGACGGTCGAGGGCAGATCGATGAGGTGCGATGACTCGACTGACAAGCCGTAGGCCTCGGCGATGCCGCGGCTGATCCCGACGATTTGCTCCAGGGTCGACAGCGCCCGGGCCGAGGTCGTGGCCCGCAGGCTGACCAACAGCCGCGCGTGGCTGGGGATCACGTTCACCGCCGTGCCAGCGCGGACCGAGCCCACCGTGACGACGAGCGGATCGCCTGGCTCGCTGCGCTGGGCGACGAGGGTTTGAATGCCCATCACCGTCATGGCCGCGACCGTGACCGGGTCCAGCGCGTGGTGCGGACGAGCGGCGTGACCGCCGCGGCCTTGGATCACGATCTCGAAGTTGGACGTCGCGGCCATCACCGAGCCGGGGCGGCAGTAGAAGACACCGGACGGGTAGTAGGACAGGACGTGCACGCCGAAGGACGCGACCGGCCTGGAGCCCGCGGTGGCGAGCACGTCCTCGCCGATCATCAGCTTGGCCCCGCCGGCGCCCTCCTCCCCCGGTTGGAAGATCGCCAACACGTCCCCGGCCAGTTCCGAGCGGCGGCGGATCAGCTCCTCGATCGCGCCGACTAATCCGGCCATGTGCAGGTCGTGCCCGCAGGCGTGCATGTGCCCGTTCGTGGCGGCATAGGCCAGGCCCGGGCGCTCCTGGACCGGCAGGGCGTCCATGTCGGAGCGGAGCAAGACGGTCGGGCCGCCCGGATTCGGGCCGCGGACGACGACGGCGATAGCCGAGCTCGAGGTGTAGGTGTACACCTCGACCGGCAGCTCCTTGAGGGTCTCGAGGAGTTTGGCCTGGGTTTGCGGCAAATCCAGCGCCAGCTCGGGAATGGCGTGCAGCTCGCGGCGCAGGGCCAGCAGATCAGTCAACTTCTCACCAGTTCTTCAGGACGGCGCCGAGCTTCTCGATGTCGGGAATCATCGAGTCGACGTTGATGGGGGCAAGGGCGATCTCCGAGCAGCCGGCCTCGCCGAACTCGGCCAGCCGGGCCAGG
>JAOPUY010000530.1 GCA_025963265.1 Frankiales bacterium
AGCGTCGGCGCCGACGCTGCTTGGCCGGTCATCGGCACCGCCGGCCAGCCCGCGGCGCTGACCGGGCCCGCGGCGGTGGCCGCGTTGCGCCGCGCCTATTGGGCCGAGCTGCTGGTCGTCGCGGCGAGCGACCTGGCGGGCGAGATCAGCCTGCAAGAGGTGACCGAGGCCTTGGCCGACCTCGCCGGCGCCGTGCTGCAAGCCGGCTTGGCCGTCGCGCGGGCCGAACTGAGTCCCGACCCGGCCAGTTGCCGGTTGGCGATCCTGGCGATGGGCAAGACCGGCGGCCGAGAGTTGAACTACCTCTCCGACGTCGACGTGGTCTTCGTGGGCGAGCCGGCTGACTCGGCGACGTCGGCTGAGGCCGCGCTTTCGGTGGCCACCCGGTTGGCCGCGGCCACCATGCGGATCTGCGGGCAGGCCGCGTGGGAGGTGGACGCGGCGTTGCGGCCCGAGGGCAAGTCGGGCCCGTTGGTCCGGACGTTGGCCAGCCACGAGGCCTACTACCAGCGCTGGGCCTCGACCTGGGAGTTTCAGGCGCTGCTCAAAGCGCGTCCGATCGCGGGCGACCTCGAGCTCGGCCGGCGCTACGTCGAGGCCTTGTCGCCGATGATCTGGACCGCGGCCCAGCGGCCGGACTTCGTCCACGACGTGCAGGCCATGCGCCGCCGGGTCGTCAGCCTGCTGCCCCACGAGGTGGCCGAGCGCGAGCTCAAGCTGGGCTCCGGCGGCCTGCGGGACGTGGAGTTCGCGGTGCAGTTGCTGCAGCTGGTGCACGGACGGTTGGACTCCTCGCTCCGAGCCCAGGCCACCCTGCCCGCGTTGGCCGCCCTGCGCGACGGCGGTTACGTCGGCCGCGACGACGCGCTGAGCCTGGCCGACGCCTACACGTTCCTGCGCACCAGCGAGCACCGAGTGCAGCTGTTTCGCATGCGGCGCACCCATCTGATCCCCGAGGATCACTCCTCGCTGCAGCGGCTGGCCCGGTCGATGGGCTTTCGGGCTGACAGCCGCGGCGACTCGGCGGCCGTGTGGCGTTCGGAGTGGGCGCTGCACGTGCGCGAGGTCCGCCGCCTGCACGAGAAGCTCTTCTACCGTCCGCTGCTGGAGGCGGTCGCGCGGGTGCCGTCTCAGACGATGCGCCTGACCCCGGACCAGGCGGTCCGGCGATTGGCCGCGTTGGGGTTCGCCGATCCCGCCGGGGCGCTGCGGCATCTGGAGGAGTTGACCGGGGGGATGTCGCGGCGGGCGGCAATTCAGCGGGCGCTGCTGCCGGTCATGCTGTCGGACTTCGCCTCGGCGCCGGACCCAGACGCCGGGCTGCTGGCCTATCGACAGGTCTCTGACGCCCTCGGCGGGACCCCCTGGTTCTTACGGCTGTTGCGGGACGAGGGCGCGGTGGCCTCTCGGCTGGCCTACATCCTGGGCACCTCCCGCTATGCCGCGCACATGCTCGTCCGGGCGCCGGAGGCCCTGCAGATGTTGGCCGAGGACAGCCAGCTGACGCCGCGGCGACGGGCCGAGATCGAGGCCACGATGCTGACTTCGGCCCGCCGGCACGCCGATCCGGCCCAGGCCGCCCACGTCATCCGCAGCATCCGCCGCACCGAGTTGCTGCGCATCGCCTTCGGACAGCTGTTGGACCTGGGTGATGACTCGCAGCGTCGGATCGCCCTCACCGAGTTGGCCGACGCGACCTTGGCCGCGACGCTGGCCTCGGCCCGGGCCGGTCTGCTCCGCGAGCTCGACCAGCCGTCGCTGGGAATCGACTTTGCCGTTATCGCGGTGGGGCGTCTGGGCGGGCAGGAGCTCAGTTACGGCTCCGACGCCGACGTGCTCTTCGTCTTCGAGCGGCATGTCGACCCCAACGGCTCGGAGGTGACGGGACGGCCGGCGCTGAGCGAAGAAGAGGCCAATCGCCGGGCGCACACCCTGGCCGAGCGGCTCGGCAGCATGCTCGCCACCACCTCGTCCGACCCGCCGCTGGTGCTCGATGCCAGCCTGCGACCGGAGGGGCGCAACGGCCCGCTGGTTCGCTCGCTGTCGGCCTACGCCGAGTACTACGCCCGCTGGTCCTCCCTGTGGGAGGCCCAGGCCCTGCTGCGCGCGCGGTTCTGCGTCGGCGATCCCGAGCTGGGGGAGCGCTTCATCAGCCTGATCGACCCCGTGCGGTACCCGGCGGGCGGCTTGGACCTCGCCGACGTCACCGAGATCCGGCGCATCAAGGGCCGCGTCGACACCGAACGGCTACCCCGGGGCGCGGACCCGAGCACGCACACCAAGCTGGGCCGCGGCGGCCTCGCCGACATCGAGTGGACCGTCCAGTTGCTGCAGTTGCGCTTCGCTCACGAGGTGCTGGGCCTGCGCAATCCCGCGACCCTGCCGGCCCTGTGGGCGGCGGCGGAGTCGGGCAAGCTCAGCTTCGACGACGCCACCGCGCTGGAGGCCTCCTGGCGTTTTGCCAGTCGGGCCCGCGACGCGATCACCCTGGTCCGCGACCGGGCCGAGGACCAGCTGCCGAGCCAGGGACTGCTGCTGAGCGCCGTGGCCCGGGTGCTCGGCTATCCCCCCACCGCCGATCCGGGCCAGCTGATCGACGACTACCGGCGGGCGGCCCGCCGGGCCCGGCGAGTGGTCGAGCGCGTCTTCTACTAGCCGGTTACTAGTGGGATTCGGCGCGGTGTCCGCGCTCGGGCCGGTTCGCACCGAACTGAGCGTTTAGGGCGTGACCGGGTCCGGCGCCGGGGCGAAAGCACGGTGCCCGGAGAGCAGGTACTGGATCAGGCAGCCGAGGACGAAGACCACCAAGCCGCCGACAGCGTCGATGATGAAGTGGTTCGCGGTGCCGACGATGACGAGCAGCGTCGCGACGGGGTAGAGCAAGCCGAGCAGTCGGGCCCAGAGCCGCTTCGAGCAGATGAAGATGGCCGCGGCGCACCACAGCGACCAGCCGATGTGCAGGCTGGGCATGGCCGCGTACTGGTTGGAGTGCGCCGCCACGTTCGGGTCAGCCAGCGACCCCCAGGTGTGGAAGACGGCGAGGGTGTCGATGTAACCGTATTGCGGCAGCAGCCGCGGCGGGGCGAGCGGGTAAAGGTAGAAACCGGCCAGCGCGAGCAGCGACGTGGCGAAGATGACGGTGCGCGCCCCGCGGTAAACGCGCGGATGCCACCGGAACAGCCAGACCAGCACGCCGATCGTGACCACGAAGTGCAGGGTGGCGTAGTAGTAGTCCATCACCTGGGCCAGTGCCTCGTGCGCGGCCACGAAGTGGTTGAGCGAGCGCTCGAAGTTCAGGTGCAGATTGTCCTGCAGGTGCTGCACGGCTCGGCCGTGGCGCATCGCGGTGACCACTTGCTCGGGCACCAGGTTGCGGATCTCGCTGTAGATCCAATACGTGAAGCCGATGATCAGGATTTCTTGCCACCACCGGGGCCGGCGATACCGCAGCAGGCGCTCGGGCAGCAACCCGCTGAAGCGGTGACGACCTGCCCCACCCGACGTTGCGGCGGGAAGGCGGGTGGACGTGGACACCTGGCCATCATCGCATCCGGCTCGGACACCCCGGGGGTGGCTCTCAGCTCGCGCTGACCGGGAATAAGCCGCTGTGACTGGTCGCTGTCGTCATAGCGGAGAGTGCCTCCGTATTTTCTGACGGTTGGGGGCGGCGATGGTCAGCGACCTGAGCGGCCTGGATGAGGTCCGTCCGCCCCAGCCGTCGCCGGCCGCCGACTGGGTCAGCCAAGTCAAGGACGCCGACGGCGCCCGACGGGTCGTCACCTCGGCCGCCCTGACCAACTGCCAGCGGCACGCCGCCAAATCCCACCGACCGCTGCAGATTGCGGCGGCCTCGCTGGTGCTGGCCGTTCTCACCGTCGAGGCGATCGTCATCGAGCCGCACTTGAAGGGCTCCTTCCACGCCTTGAGCCACCCTCGCTGGTGGTGGCTCGGCCTGGCCCTGGCCTCGGAGATCGGCTCGATGATCTACTTCGCCCGGGTGCAGCGCCGGATGCTCACCGCCGGCGGCGTGCAGCTGGCGTTCCGGCGGGCGGTCGCGGTGACCTTCGCGGCCAACGCGATGAGCGTCACGTTGCCGGCTGGGCCGGTGATCTCCACCGCCTACACCTTCCGCCGGATGCGGGCCTGGGGCGCGAGCTCCACGGTCGTTACCTGGGGCATGCTGGCCTCGGGCTTCCTCAGCACGGTCGCATTGACGGTGATCGGGGCCTTC
>JAOPUY010000558.1 GCA_025963265.1 Frankiales bacterium
AGCCGCGCGAGAGTGGTCAAAACCGTGGTGTATGCGATGCCACCGCCGATCGCATCCTGTACGTCGGCCGCAGTCATCGGTCCTCCCGCGGAGGCAAGACAACCGAGTACCTCGAGTTCGAGCGCCCCGCGCGCCCGAGTCGGCTTCGGCGCTGGCTTCCCGCGAACCATGACTATCCCCTCGACCGGCCTCGGCGCGTACGTCGTCGATCGTAACTGTCGCCTCTGGGTCACGGCCGCGGATCGGTTGGCGCCGGGCGGAACCTGCGGTGCCGTGAGCCAGCAGAGAACTACCGGTCACATAGTTTCAATGTCGGGTCCGCGAAATGCACCGCAACGCGCATGAGCGGATGGTTTAGCTTGGCCAAGATCAGCTGGGTGCATTCGAGAGGTGGTTTTACCGACTCAGAGACTCGGATCTGCTCGTACCGAGAGGCACTTTGTCGGAGATTTTCGTCCTGAATATCCGCATCCTGGGAACCCCTATGGGGGGAGCAGTCGCTTAGGTGTCAGCAGGTGTGCGTGACCCGTCTCATGTCCAGCGCACTTCGAATCTGGCAGGGTGGTACCTGGCCGCTGGGTACCGGTGCTTGCCCGTGGCCGAGGTGGGGTTGTGATGGGCGAGAGTTCACTTTGCGGGTGTGAGAGCCGGCGCTGTCGAGACTGGACGTCTGGCCATGCTGTCATGACCGGCGATGCTCATGCTGCTCAGCGGCTGGGCCCGGGCGATACGTTGCTTCGGCCTATCGATCCGAGTCTGGCCGGTGGCACCGGCACGGGTCCGTCCGGGAACCCAGAACTCGGTAGGGCGAAGGAGAGCGGCGCTCTGGTTGCGCTGCTCGATGGCGCCAGGCCAGACCGGGCGAGCTCGGGTTTCGCTCCGGTTCGCCGCCTGATCGGTTCCAGATGGGTATGGCCGTTCTCGATCTTGAAGCCGAGGCGAAACTCCGACCTTCGACCTAATCCGAATCCAACCGGAAGCTGTGAGGAACCCACATGACTGACACTCCCGAAACCAATGCCAGCCCCGAGCCCGCCCCGGGAACGATCGACCGCCAGCACTTGCTCCTGATCGGCGCCGGTGTGGGCCTCGGTGGGGCCATCGCCCGCCGCTTCGCCACCGGTGGCTACCGCGTCACCCTGCTCGCACGCAGCGCTGACCGACTGCGTGAGCTCGCGGACAGCCTGGCCGACACCGAGTCCGACGTCGACACCATCGCCGCCGACGTCAGCGACCCCGAAGGGCTACGAGCCAAGCTGGCCGACCTCTATCACAGAGGCCACGCCCCTGGACTCGTCGTCTACAACGCGGTGATGGGCGCACCGGACCGACTGATGACCGCGAGCGTCGAGCACCTCCAGACCGCCTATTCCGTCGATGTCATCGGCGCCGTCGTCACCGCCCAGGTCGCGGCACCAGCCATGCGGGCCGCCGGATTCGGCACCATCCTCGTGACCGGCGGAGGATTCGCCGACCACCCCGTCCCAGTTCTGGCGACCGTGTCGCTCGGAAAGGCCGCGCTTCGGTCGGCCGCGACCATCCTCGGCCTCGACCTGGCCGCCGACGGGATCCGAGTAGCGACCCTCACGATCGCCGGACAGATCGTCGCCGACACCGCGTTCGACCCGGCGAGAATCGCCGAGCGCTACTGGGAAGTCGTGCACGCCGACGGGCCGTGGCCGGCCGAGTTCCGCTACCCCGACGACCAAGCGACGTAGCGATGAGACGGCCCGCGCTCCGCCGGCTCGCGGTCGCGGGTTTGGGTCATCGGCCTTAGTTCTCGCGGTTGGACGCGCCGCCCATCGAGCGTTGTTTGCGGTACTCCAGGACCAGCGGGATGGCGCTGAGGATGATCACTCCAGCTGTGATGGGCAGGATGTAGTGGTCGATGTTGATCGCGCTGCCCAGGAAGTAGCCGAGCAGGGTGACGCCGCCAGCCCATAGGACGCCGCCGATCAGGTTGAGCGCGGTAAACGTCCGGGCCGGGATCGCCAGCACGCCGGCCACCGGGTTGATGAGGGTGCGGACGACCGGGACGAAGCGGCTGATGAGCAGGGCCTTGCCAGTGCCGTACTGCTCGAGCAGTTCGTGCGCCCGCGTCACGTTTGCCTGCCTGAAAAATCGGGAGTCCGGGCGGTTGAACAGCGCGGGCCCGGCCCGCCGTCCGATCAGGTATCCCGACTGCGAGCCTAGGATCGCGGCGACGATGACCGCCACGAGAACGAGGCCAAGATTGAGGTGGACCCGGGCGGTCGCCGACCCGGCGCTGTAGGCGCCAGCGAGGAAGAGCAGAGAGTCTCCGGGTAGAAAGAATCCGATCAACAAGCCGGTCTCGGCGAAGATGACGACCGCCAAGCCCCACGTGCCGTAATCGGAGATGAGCTGGCCCGGGTTGAGAAAGCTCACCGGTTCACCAGCACCACAGAGACTGCGCCACCGACTACGCAGCACCCGGCGAACGGCTTCAGCGGGCGGTTCTCGAAGTGCCGGCTCAGGAATCGGATGCTGACGTAGGCGCTGCCGCCGATGACGCTCGCTTCGAGCCAACCCAGGTGTGGGCTCACAGGTGATGTCCTTCCAGCTTGGGATTTTGGTGTGCGGAATTACGCGGCGTCGACTGGAATCATGGTGGGACTTAATTCATGTCACCATCGTGTGAAGCGAGGCGCCCGTGACTGACCTCGCACCCACATCACGCTCACATTTCTCTGCCCTTACAGTCCGCAGAATGCGCATCTTGGTGGCAGCAGACGACGTGCGGCTGGCCAGCATGCTTTCGGGGGCACCCACACGCTGGACCCCAGCGAAACACGAGGTGCGACGTGATCATGCGCTGCTCGAGCTGTCGCCGCGTGAATTCTCAACGCTCGAGCTCCTGATGCGCCAATTGGAAGTGGCGATCCCGCTGTGAGCACACCAAAGAGCGAGCAGTGACAAGCATTTGCAGGCTCCGGCGGCTTCTTCCGCTGACCATGCGGATCGTCCCAATCAGCGGACGGATCGCCGCCGCCTCCACCACCGCGCCGGCCGGGGTCCACATCAGTTGGCCGACTGCTGCCACGGCAGCGACGCTCAGGTCGGTTCAAGCGGGGGTGGCGAGATGACCAACACGTGGGTCGTGGTCGGTCTGAGCCTCGGGGCCGGGTTCGGGTTTGCCGTCTCGACGAATCTCAAGCACGCCAGCGCGGCCGACCTGCCTGCGCTGCCGAGGTTGAGCGTGCGCAACATCAGCCGGTTCCTGGCCGTGATGACCTTGCATCGCCTGTGGCTGCTGGGCGTCGTCGCTGACGTGGCTGGGTTGGTCATGCAGATCTTCGCGCTGCACCTCGGGGCGTTGGCCATCGTTCAACCGCTGCTCGTGTCGGGGTTGTTGTTCTCGGTGTTGCTGCGCCAATTGAAGACTCCCAACCCGCGTCGCACCGATCTCGTGTGGTCGGGGGTGCTAGTGGCCTCGTTGGCTGGCTTCCTGCTGGTGGTGGGCAGCGGCTCCGGGGTCAATCCGAGTCAGGCCGCGGATCACCTGCCAGCCGCCTTGGCCGCGCTGGTCGGCGCCACGGTCGCCGTGGGCGCGGTCTGGTTGGCGCGTCGGCACGGCCCGGCGGCCATCTCGGCCACCCTGATCGGCGCGGCCGTCGGGCTGCTCTACGCCGCTGACGCGGCGCTCCTTAAAGGGGTCACCAACGAGGCGGTCCGTGGTGTGGGCGATCTGCTGCGCGGTTGGCAGCTCTACACGGTGATCGTGGTCGGGGGGCTGGGCCTCTTCCTATCCCAACTCGCCTACCAGGCTGGACCGCTGACGGCCAGCCAACCGACCATCGCCGCCGTCGACCCGCTCGCCAGCGTGGCGATCGGAGTGCTCATCTTCGACGAGCACCTGCGGCGCGGCCCCTGGGCCGGCGCGGCGCTGCCAGTTCTGATCGTCTTGCTGGTGCTGTCGGTCCTGAAACTGGGCCGCCGTCCTGCGCCAACATGACGTCGCCGATGCTCGATTCGCGAGAACCGCCGGTCGGCGAGGGAGCGCTCGCGCGACGATGCCGCCGGTCGCTCACGTTCGCTCCGATCGGTGTCTTCATGCTGCTCTACATTCTGGTGGGCCTCGGATTTCACCATGATGAGCTCGATCGTCGGGTGTCAGAGGCGATGAGCCGTCAGGCGCACGGACCGCTGCTGGCATTCGCCCGCGACGCGACGACCCTCGGCTCGACCACCGCTCTGTTGCTCGCGCTGGGCGTCGCGACGGCCGTCCTGCTGACCCTCCGACAGCGCAGCGCGGTCTTCCGGGTGCTCGCGACCTCGGCTGCTTGCTCGACCGCGGTCTCGCTGGCCAAGGTGACCGCACGGCGCCCCCGACCGGACCTGCGGCCGCCCGTCGCGCACGCGAGCGGCTACGCCTTTCCATCTGGCCACGCGGCAAATAGCGTGGCGGTGTACGGCTCGATCCTGTTGGTCGTGCTCCCCTGGGTCGCCCGGCGCTGGCAACGTTGGCTGCTGACTGCGGTCACAATCCTGCCCGTGCTGGCCGTCGCCCTCAGCCGACTGGTTCTCGGCGTCCACTGGCTGACTGACGTGCTGGGGGGCCTGTCCCTCGGACTGGCCTTGTTGCAGGTGTCCTGCTGGCTTTCGGGCGGCGCTCGACCCGCAGTTCCGCCCGCCCAGCGCCCGTCCCCGCCGCGGGCCGCCCGCGGCCGGGGACGACGGCGTTCTGCGTAAGCGATATCGCCTTCATGTCAACGACCCGAGCGTGGCCGCGTTTGCTCCAAATCTCGGGGCTAGTGACGTCCAGCTCGATAGGCCTCTTGGGCTAGTTCGAACAATCCCTCCGTGTACCGCCACGACATCACCGCGGCGACAGCGGTGGAAAGGGCAGCACCCGCGAAGGTCAGCAACGGCCAGAACGTCGCGGTCCGTTTGGGAGCGCGCAATGCGTCTAGCCGTGCTACCACCGCGGTGGTGGCCGCGCAAAGCGCCAGCCCCGGAAGCTCGGCGGGGCGTCCGACGGCGGCCCGGCTCAGTGTCTCAGCGACCACCTCCCGCGGACATACTCGACTCGCGTCCTCATCAGCCCAGCGCTCGCAAGCAAGCTCGACCGCCGCCCGGTTAGCGCCGATCAGCGGATTGACGGCTGCGGCTAACCAAGCCACAGTCTGATGAACGTGGTGACGATGCTGTAAATGCGCCCGTTCGTGAGCGAGCAGCGCGCGTCGCTGCGCGGCATCTAGCTCTTGCAGCATCCCGCTGCTCACGACGATGCATCCGGGTTTTCCTGGAACGGCAAAAGCTCGGCGAGCGGCCGTCTCGAACACGCAGAGCTCGCCACCCTGCCTCGGCAACTCTGCGGCGAGACGGAAGGAGTCACGAGTTGCGCGGGCCCGAGCGACGAACACCCGCGTGAAGCGAACGGCAAATGCGACCACTAGGACGGCGGCGACGCCTCCCAGCGCCACGGACAGTGGGCTGCGTTGAGCCAGAAGGTCGTCTGACCATCTTCCAAGCGAGGCGACCAGTGGAAGCCGGCCGACCGCGACGAAGGCCAACAGCGCCAATGACGCGCTTGAGGCCGCGGCAAGGAGCACGCCCCCGACGGTGAGTAGCCAAGTGGCCATCCGAGGCGGGAGGTGGACGACCAGCGGGGGCGCGACCATCCCGAACGCTCCGCTCATCAGGAAGGGCAGATAGAAGGCGTAAGCCGTCATGAGTCGCCCCGCCCCCTGCGCAGCTCGAGCAATGTGGACAGCGTCGCCTCGTCCTCCGGGCTCAAGTCCTGCAGGAATCGGCTCAAGACCGAGGTGCGGTCATTGCTACCGTCGAGCTGGGCGCGCATCTTGGTGGCCGCTATGCCGGAGCCGTCCAGCACCGCGGAGTAGGCGTGGGCCCGCCCAGCTTGTTGGCGCTGAACCGCGCCTTTGGCCAGCAGCCGCGCGAGGATTGTTTGAACCGTCGTATACGCCAACGTTCCGTCAAGTTCCGCGGCGACTTCGCCGGCGGTCAGCGGCCGCTTTGCCGCCCACAGCGTAGCTAGAATCTCTGACTCAAGCGCACCATTCTGCCTCCGTTTCAAGGCGGCTCCGTTCTCCATGTCGCAACGCGTCGGATTTCTCGCATCCGATTTCAAGGTACTTGCCGATCAAGCTGACGGGGAGCCCAATCGAGCCGCAGCTAGCGCCAAGGTCTGTGGCTGCTTTGCCCGTCCGGGTCATAGACGAGTCGGTACAACGGGGTTGCCCAGAGGGCGGTGGAATTGGACATCGCAAGTTCGGGATACGGCCGCAACCGTCCGGGTGGCCGTAGGCCGGCTCGACCGGACTCGTGCCACTGCTGCAGGGTGTTGGCGCTGTCGGCAAAGGCGGCGAAGGCCGACTTGGGATCGCACAGGTGATCGACTTTGCCCGGTTCGAGGTCGAGATGTTCGGCTGCTAACTGTAGGCGGAGATCGCGCGCGAACCGTCGCGCTCCGTGCCCCGAGCGGTCAAGGACACGGGGAGGTCTTTCATCGAGCCGTTCGTCGATCATCGCGCAGGCGAGTTCCGAGTCGTGCGTCCACGAGCGTCGGTTGATGTTGTCGGAGCCGACGCTTGCCCAGAGATCGTCGACGATCCCGACCTTCGCGTGGACGTATATGGGGGTGCTCGCGGAATTTTCAATTCCGTAAATCCCCACGCGGGCACCGCCGGCGCTTCTCACGAGGTCAACCGCAGCTTTCCTGCCGATAAGGTTCGGAGGTTCGGAGAACCGTCCGTCCTGATCCGGATGCAGTGGTAGCACCACGATGAGGTGCAGCTCAGGCTGGGATTCAAGGGCTTTCGCGAAGCTGGCGACGATGCCGGCGTTCCAGAAGTACTGGTCCTCGATGTAGATCAGGCTGCGGGCGCGCCCGATGACCTTCTTGTAGGCGGCGGCGACGCTGAACTCCCCCTCGGGAGCGAAGGGAAAGGACGGACGCTTCTGGGGGTAGGTGCGCAGGAGTTGCACCTGAATGGTCCCCTGCGGGCGGTTGGCAGGAAGTTGGCTGGGCAGCGGGCTGGGATTGATGTCCTCGCCGCGCATTCGGTCGGCCAGGTTGCTCAACGGATTTCGGTTGAGCGGGGTGGGGTCTTCCCATCGTTCTCGAAACACCGTTTCCACGTCCCTGACCGCTGGGCCCCGCAGCGCGACCTGCACGTCGTGCCACGGTGGGCGGGACCCGTAGACCTTGGCCATGGGCTGGCGTTGCGGGTCGCCGGCGTGGTTCTCATCGTCGGACCTGCTGTGGCACAGGTCGATGCCGCCCACGAACGCGACATCCAATTCGGGGCGGTCGGGGTGACGCAGCACCACGAACTTCTGGTGGTGGGAGCCTCCCGGCCGTACTCGCATGTCCCGGACGACCTCGCCGCCAGCGCGGTTGACCTCCTCTCCGAGATGCCGATTCTCCTGCTCGCTGAAAGCGAGGCGGTCTAAATGCGAGCGCCAGACCAAGCCTCTGACCAGCACGCCGCGCTGCGCGGCATCGCACAGCACCCGTCCGACTTGAGTGTCCGGGCCGTCCATCAACTGGTCCGGGTCGCCCCGCCAATCGGTGAAGAGGAGCAAGTCGTCACGGCGCATCAGCCGGATGCAGCGCAGCAGCTCCGGCAGATAGGAGCCGCCATGGATCAGCGGTGTGACCTCGTTTCTTGAGGTCCAGTCCAAGCCGTCGTCGTGATCTCGGCCCAGCCTGGTCCAGGCATTCCCGCGCTCGGCAGCGCTGAGGAACCAGTCGTCCTCGGCAGTCATGTCTTGGCCCAACGAGCGGCCGCGAAACCGTAGGCGCCGAACGCGATCAGTCCGAGGGCTAGCGCCCCTAGCAACCACGGCCCGTACGCGCGGTTCGCCAGAGTGCGCAGCGCGCCGTCCAGGCCGCTAGATTTAGAGGCGTCGAACGAGATCGCGGCATCGACCGCGAGGGCGCCTGCGACTGCGAAGACGATCCCTCTGGCCGTTGTGCCGATCACGCCGAGACGGACGACGAGTTTTCTGGTCGCGCCGTGCAGCTCGCCCATCCTTAGCTGCTTCTCGAATTTCTTCGTGAGGCCTTCGGCGACCATGCCGACACCGACAGCGACCACGATCACTCCGATTAGCCCGACGAGCCAGCGGCCGTAGCCGTGGCGCATGAGCTTGGCGGTGACCGTCTCCTGCTGCTGCGCCTGGCCCTGGCCGCGGCGTCCAGCGATGAACGCGAACGTCGTGGCGGAGAGGAACGCGTACACGAGCGCCCGCGCAAGGGACTGCACCCGCGGCCCGACCTTGCCGCCGTCGGCGGCAGTGCCGAACAGAGCCTCGGACAGCCTCCAGAGCGCGTATCCGGCGAAACCCGCGGCCAGCACCCACAGCAACACGATTCCGAGTGAGTGTCGCGCGATGTCGGCCAGGGCGCCCTTCTGGTTCGCCTGCTCCGGGCTGTGGCCCAGCGCGATCTGCAAGGCGAGCCACCCAATCACCAGGTACACGAAAGCCCGCGCGCCAAGTCCGAGACGCGCAGCGGCTTCCATCGCGCGACTATCCGAAGCGTGTCGCGCGGACACCAACGGCTTACTCATTTCTTGCTCTTGGGTCCATGTTTCTTGATCGCCTTCTTCGCCTGACCGGGAGGTGCTTGATGCGACGCTGACGCCTTGGTTGCCGGGCGCGGGGCGGGAGCCGGAATCGATGGGCTTACCGGGGCTGATGACATCGCAGGAGTAGCCCGCACCGTAGGTGAGGGTGACGAGGCAGCTGCCGCCCGAGTCTGGGCAGGCGAACTCGGGGAAGGTGTCAAGGAGGTTCCCAAGGATGGACTTTGGGAGCGCGGGCCGTGATCGACGACGGCCCCGACCACTACGAGGGCGATCAAAAGGACGCTGACCACGGCAACCACAGCCTTCATTCCCGGCCGCGGCGGTCTCGGTTTGGCCGGATGAGAGGAGTTCGGTTGCAGCCTCGGTGTTGCCAGCAGAGCCTCCATCGCAACCGTGGAGGTGTCTTCCTCCGACCATGCGAGGGCATGAGCGGGAGGAACCTCGATCACGCGGGGGAGACGTTGCAGGACGTCAACCGCGGTCGGCCGAGCCTCGGGTTCGCGCTCGGTCATCGATTCCAGCAGGCTCGCCCACTCTGAGCCAAAGCGCGTGGGTACCGCAGGCTGGCGGTGCAGCCTGGCTATCGCGGCTTCCACGCCGGCGCCGGGGAACGCTAATTCGCCGGTCAGGCATTGAATCAGGACGAGTCCGAGCGAGTAGATGTCGCTGGCGGGTCCGATCTCTGCTCCCAGCGCCTGTTCCGGGCTGAGGTAATTCGCGGTGCCAATCGTGAACCCGTCGATCGTCAGCCGAGTGCCGTCGATCATCAGCGCGATGCCAAAGTCGGTCAGCTTCACCGCGAACGGCTGATCCCCGGAGGTTCCAGCGCCCAGGATGATGTTCGCGGGCTTGATATCGCGATGGACGACCCCAAGACCATGGATATAGCCGAGAGCAGCTGCGACTTCGTTCGCTAGCTGGGCTGTGTCGGCGGCGCTCAGCGGTCCGGGTTCGAGCTGCTGAGACAGCGTGGGCCCGTTGACGAGCTCCATCACCAGATACGGAGTGTCCGCACCCGTAGGCTCGTCGAGCGAGCCCGCGTCGTAGACAGTGACCAGACCTGGGTGGTGGAACGAGGACAGCAGCCGCACCTCGGCCGCTACGCGCCGACGGTCTTCACCAGGCCTTCCGTCGAAGCGGAAAACCTTTAAGGCAACGGCGCGATTCAGAACCTCGTCTCGAGCTGCGAAGACCTCGGCGCTCGAGCCCCGCCCGATGTGGCCGCTCACGCGGTACCGACCGCCGATCAGCACCCCCGGCGTCGGTGTCCCCGCAAGTGATCCGAGCATGTCATTCATGCGGTCGGTGGTTTGCTCAGAGCTGGGGGTCGTTGGGCTCGACGTAAGTCGTGTGGCCCGGTCGGCTAATGACATCTGTTCGCCTGCGACTCGTCATCAGGATGAGTCCAAGCAACAATCCAGCGGCCCCGACGATCATCAGAATCACTCCGACCGTTCCCACGTCAACCCCGTTGACCCGATCGGTGACGGCGAATTTGAGTATCGCGCCTACCGCGATCAACAGGAAGCTTGCACCAAGCGTCATGATCGGTTTCCAGTCTTCAGCAACCAATCGCCTGTTTCGATCGGCCGGCCGCCGCAGCTAGCCTCGCCCGCGGCAGAACGGCCGCCGTTGGCATTTCAAGATAACAGTCTCCGACACAGGATGTAGGAGAAACTGCGAAATCGCGTTAGAGTTCTCCCGCGACGGTGAGCCACCACCAGTGCACACTCGCAAGGAGATCGCGATGATCGTCCTCGGCATCATTCTGCTCGTCATCGGCTTCGTGGCCAAGATCGCTATCCTTTGGACCATCGGCATCATCCTCGTCGTCATCGGCGCGATTCTCGCGCTGCTGGGAACCGCAGGCCGCGAAATCGGCGGTCGCCGCCACTGGTACTGACAGTGCCAAGCAGCTGACCTGCAGAAGCGGCGGGCTGTAGACCTCGGTGAGCGACCCAACCTGGTCGGTCACCCGCTCGCTGCTTCTGCTTTTCCCCAGCGCATTCGACTGGCTGCCCTCTCGGGGAAAACTCGCTCCGAAGGCTTGCCCGGTGCTGGGGACTTCGTTCGCTATCGTCAGCGTCGTCAGCTGGCGCAGCCAACACGGGACTTCTGCGGGCAGCAGCCGGCAGCGCACGTGGACAGGGGCCTGAACAAGGCGGGCCAATGAATGCAGATCGAAAGTCGGTATTTGTATGCCTTCTGTGACGAAATCCATCGACGTGGCCGTCCCAGTCGCCGCCGCGTACGACAAGTGGACCCAGTTCGAGTCCTTTCCCTACTTCATGGGCGGCGTAGAGAGCGTCACCCAGATCGACGCCACCCACTCGCACTGGGTGACGACGCTCGGCGGCGTCATCCGCGAGTTCGACACTGTCATCACCGAGCAGCAACCTGATGAGCGCGTCGCCTGGACGAGCACTGAAGGCACCGACCACGCAGCGGTCGTGAGGTTTCACCGGCTATCCGACAAGGAGACGAGGGTGACGGTGGAGCTGGAATGGCAAGCCCGAGGCATCGCGGGAAATACCGGTGCCCTGGTCGGTCTCGACGACCATCAAGTCGGCGCGGACCTGGATCGGTTCAAGGACTGCGTCGAGAAGCGGGGCGGTGTGGACGGGCAGGTCTCCGGGCCTGGCGTCTAACCATCGCGCGACCGCCGCCCGGGGGCGGAGTTGAGGGGACTTAGGCGCCGCCGGCCGTGACGATCGCG
Organism: Frankiales bacterium; assembly: GCA_025963265.1. GTDB lineage: Bacteria > Actinomycetota > Actinomycetes > Mycobacteriales > Jatrophihabitantaceae > Jatrophihabitans_A. The sequence continues at coordinate 11,293 of JAOPUY010000558.1, forward strand.
TCGGTGATGAAGCCGGCCAGCATGCCGACCAGCAGTCCGTAGGCCAGCACGTCGGGGCGTTTGGCCTTGGCCGCGATGCCAAGCAGTTGGGCCACGACGTAGATGATCGAGCCCGCCGCCAGCGTCAGGAAGACTACGCTGACCGCGGCGTTGGTGAACCCGTGGCCGATCGCCGTGCCGATCAGGGTGGGGCCGCCGCCGATCAAGCCGAGTGTGAGCAGGAAGCGCCAGCTGGGTCTGGGCGTGCCGCCGGCGTCGTCCCGGTCGCCGGCCAGGGGCGCCACGATCCCGAAGCCCTCGGTCGCGTTATGCAGCCCAAAGCCGATGACCAGGACCGTCGCGAGGGCCACCTCCCCGCTGGCGGCGGACTGGCCGATCGCCAAGCCCTCGGCGAAATTGTGGAGCCCGATTCCGACTGCGATCAGCAACGCCAGCCGTCGGGCCTCGGTCCAGCCTCGGAGCCCGACTCGGCCGGCCGGGCGCTCGCGGACCGACATCGCCCCTGGGCCGAGATGCGTGGCCATGCTCGCCGCCATGTACCGCTCATACCCGACTAGCGACAGGAGGCCGACGGCGAGTCCGCCGGCGAATAGCGCGCCGTACCCGAACACCGGGGCCAGGCCTCCGGTGTGGGCGTGCACGGCGGCCAGGGCGCCGTCGATCGGCTCCCAGGCGTGGCTCAGCACGTCCCACACCAGGAACAAAAGCACCCCGACGGCGGTGGCGTTGAGAAACAGCCGTAGCGAGGGGGCCGGGCGGCGGAGTCGGCCTACCGGCAGGCCGAAGACGATCGTCGCTCCGGCGATGAAGCCGAGCAGCAGCGTCTTGGAGAGTTCCATTGGTCCTCCGAGTTAGGATGCCCTACCCTTACCTACGCGCCTCAAAAAGGCAAGACGCGACCGCGGAGGTCGGGCCGATTGACCTGCTGGCGCAGGATCGCGACTCGCGGCCTAAGACGATGCTGGCCACGTCACGACTGGCGGCCGGCGTCGAGCGCTGTTCGAGCCTGCCGTGGCCGCCGATGACCGCATCAGTTTTTGTGTCTTGGTCGCAGCAGCGCGATTAGCTCCTGTTGGGATTTCACGCCGAGTTTGTGGAAAACCGAGGACAGGTGGTTGCGTATCGTGCCTTGACTGAGGAAGAGCTGCTGTGCGATCGCGGGAACTCGGTCCCCGGCCAGCAGGCGGGACACGACGTCGAGTTCTCGGCTGGAAAGCCGGGCGAAGCCGGCCACGGGTCGTCCCGGCGATGAGGCCAGCGACTGGGACGCGGTGGCGCCTCGAAGGCCTTGGCTCAAGCGGGTCAGCAATGCGGAGACCGACGGACCGTCGGCTGTCACTTCGGGACGACCGTCGGGGAGCCGGGTCGGGTCCTCGAAGACCAGGAAGCCATCGGCCTCATAGCCCGCGACGCGCTCGGGCGAGGTGATGACGGAGAGCGCCCAGAGCCGGTCGGTGTGCTGCTCGCGCACTGCGTTCAGCTGCACGCGCAGCTTGTCGGCCATGGTGGTGCTGCCG
>JAOPUY010000187.1 GCA_025963265.1 Frankiales bacterium
GCACGATCTTGATGATCGTCTTCCACTTGGGCACCCCCAGCGCGTAGGAGGCCTCCCGCAGTTCGTTCGGCACTAGCTTGAGCATTTCCTCCGTCGTGCGGACGACGACCGGAATCATCAGCATCACCAGGGCCAGTGAGACCAGCCAGCCGGCTCGTTGGCCGTGGAAGGTGGTGATGAACACCGCGTAGATGAACAGCGCCGCGACGATCGAGGGGATACCGGTCAGGATGTCGACCATGAACGTCGTCATCCGGGCCAGCGGGCCGCGCCCGTACTCGACTAGGTAGACCGCGACCAACAACGCGATCGGCACCGAGATGACGGTGCAGATCAGCACCTGCTCGAGCGTGCCGATGATGGCGTGCAGCACGCCGCCGCCCGGGTTGCGATAGGTGATGTTGCGCTGGCTGCTGGTGAACCAGCCGCTGCTCAACAGAGCGTGGATTCCGCGGTCGATCACCGTGTAGAGCAACCAGATGAGCGGGATCAGCGCGATGGCGAACGACGCGCAGACCAGGGTGGTCGCCGTGCGGTCCTTCACCTTGCGCAGTCCCGAGCCGGGCGAGCTCGAGAGGAAGGATCCCGGCTGGCCGGTGTCCGGCGAGGCCAGGGCGGTCATGACTGACTCCTCTTCGCGTGAGCGCTCATCAGGAGAACTCCTTACGACGGTTGACGACTGCTCGAGCGGCCGCGTTGACCGCGAACGTCAGGATGAACAGCACCAGGCCGGCGGCGATGAAGGCGCCGGTCTGCTTGGGGCTGTTGAACTCCGAGGCATTGTTGGCGATCTTGGAGGCGAAGGTCTCGCCGCCATTGAAGATCGACCACGAGAACGGCCCGGTGTTGGCGACCTTCGACAGGATCAGCGAGATCGCGATCGTCTCGCCCAGCGCGCGGCCCAGGCCGAGCATGGCGCCGCTGACCAAGCCGGGGCGACCGTAAGGCAGCACCGCGAGCCGGATCATCTCCCACCGGGTGGCGCCCAGGGCCCAGGCGGCCTCGATGTTGGCCCGCGGGGTGCGCTCGAAGACGTCGCGGGCGATGGCCGTGACGATCGGCAAGATCATGATCGCGAGCACCACGCCGCCGGTGAAGACCGTTCCCTGCTTGACGTTGTAGTCCTTGAACAGCGGGAACCAGCCGAAGTGATCGGTCACGAAGTCGGCGACCGGCTGGATCTTCGGGGCGAGCACGGTGATGCCCCAGACGCCGTAGATGATGGACGGGATCGCGGCCAGCAGATCGATCACGTAGGCCACTGGGCGGGCCAGCCGCTTGGGCGAGTACTCCGAGATGAACAGCGCGATGCCGATGGCGACCGGCACTGAGAGCACCATCGCGAGCACCGAGATGAGGATGGTCGTCCAGAGCAGCGGCAGCACGCCGAAGTTCAGAACCGCGCCGTCGACGTCCCAACTGCGCGAGGTCAGGAAGTTCGCTTTGTCATTGGCAATGGCCGGTATGGCCTTGATGAGCAGGAAGACAGCGACCAGGCCGATGAGCAGGACTACGAAGAGTCCGGCGCCCTCGGACAGTCCGCGAAACACCCGATCCCCGATGCGCCCGCGGCCGCCAGGACCGCCGAGCGAGGTCTCGCCGGCGCCGAAGACTGGCGGCAGGTCGTCCGAGGTGGCGATTCCGGCGGGCTCGACTGAGCCGATCACCGGGTGGTTGCTGAAGTCGCTGCCGGAGTCGGCGTCCGGGAGGTCCTCGTCGATGCTGAGTTGTTCGCGGGCCTCGAGTTGCTCGGAGATCACCTCGAGCGGATCCGACACGGCTGGCTGGTCGCCGGCGTCAGCACCACTGGACTGCCGGGGAGTGCGATCTGTCATGCTCTCTCGTTCTGGCATAGTCGAGGCTCCATTTCGCGAGGAACCCCGCCGGAAGACCAACGCGTTAGCGGTGGTCGTCCGGCGGGGTCATCGCTGAATCCGAATCTAGGTGGTGACTGTCGGTTTCGTCTAGCTGATCGCGGCGATCGCGGACTGCACCTGCGTCTGGATCGGCGCCGGCAGCGGGGCGTAACCGAGGTCGGTCAAGCTGGCCTGACCGGGGCCCGAGGTGTAGGTCAGGAACGACTTCACCAGTGCGCCGATGGCCGGGTCGGAGTACTTGGAGCAGACGATCTCGTAGGTGACCAGGATGATCGGGTAGGCGCCCGGGGCCTTGGTCGCGTAGTCGAGCTTGAGCGTCAGGTCCGCACCGCCGTTGCTGGCGACCTTGGCCGCCGACACCGCGGCACCGGCTGACGCTGCGGTCAGCTCGACCGCTCCGCCGCCGTTGTCGACCTTGGCCGTGTCGAGGTTTCCGCTGACTGCGTAGGACCACTCGACGTAGCCAATCGCACCCTCAGTCGAGCTGATGGCCTGCTGCACGCCCTGCGAACCGGTCTTGCCCTGGCCGGCGAAGCCCGCCTTGGACGAGTCCTTGTCCGGAGTGCTGGTGAAGTCGGTCGGGTCGTTGGCCGCGAGGTACTTCTCGAAGTTCTGGGTCGTGCCCGAGGAGTCGCTGCGGTAGAAGACGGTGATCTTGGTCGAGGGCAGGGACACGCCCGGGTTGATCGCCTTGATCGCCGGGTCGTCCCAGGTGGTGATCTTGCCCAGGAAGATCTTGGTGATCACGTCGGGGGTCAGGGTCAGGCTGGTGACGCCGTTGACCTTGTAGGCCACCGCGATCGGGCCGGTGACCATCGGCAGGTCCAGCGCCGGCGAGCCGCAGGCCGCGGTCGCCTTGGTGACCTCGCCCGCGGCCGGGTTCAGCGCGGAGTCAGAGCCGGCGAAGTTGTCCTGCTTGGCGATGAAGTTCGACACGCCAGCGCCGGAACCGGTGCCGTTGTAGGTGATCGTCGCGCCGGGGCACTGCTTCTGGTAGTCCTGGATCCACTGAGCGACGGCGTTGGCCTGAGCGGTCGAGCCCTCAGCCTTCAACGAGCCGGAGGCGCAGGCGACGGCGGCGGTGGAGGCGCTCGCGCTGGTGCTCGCGACTTGGCCTGCGGCGCTGGTGTCAGTGGAGCCCGAGGAGCTCTTGGAGGAGCCGCAAGCGGTCAGCGCGAGGGCACTCGCCACTAGTCCAGCGGCGATGCCCAGACGATTGATTCGCACCTGTAGTCCCTTTCGTTTGGATGCTGCAGTCGAGTTGTCGAGACAGGACGTTAAGCAGCCCAGATGGATGAAAGGGGGGAGCCGGATGAACGGAAGGTGAACGGAGGGCCCACTCTTGGCCACGCTCGGGTGGTGCGCACGTGGCGGCTAGGTGAACACCGGCCGGGCTAGCTGGCGCGCTGGCTCAGTGCTGGGAATACTGCACGTCCGCTGAGAACGTGGTGAAGCCCAGCCGGCGGTACAACTGGACCGCGGTCGTGTTGGATTCATCGACGTAGAGCAGCACGGTCTCCAGCTGCTGGTCGATCAGGTGGCGCAGCCCGGCCAGGAGCAGCGACTTGCCGAGCCGCATCCCTTGAGCGCGCGGGGCCACGCCGATGACGTAGACCTCGCCCAGCGGCTGCGGCCCGTCGCGATGGACCTTCGTCCAGTGAAATCCCAGCAATTCCGGGCCCCGCACGGCCAGCAAGAAGCCGGCCGGGTCGAACCAGTCCGAATTGATCCGCTCGGTGAGCTCGGACTGAGTCCAGCTGCCCTGCTCGGGGTGCGTGGCGAAGGCGGCCGCGTTCACCGCTAGCCAGGCCTCGTCGTCCTGGCCCGGCACGAAGGAGCGCAGACTGACGCCGGGTGGTAGGACCAGCTCGCCGTCGGTGAGCGAGGGCTCGCCCGCCAGCGGCCGGCGCAGCTGGAACAGCGTGCGAGTGGCAGTGAAGCCGGCGGCTTTCGCCGCCTGATGCACCGGACTGTGCTCGCCGTGGGCCCACACCTGGACTGTGGAAGCGGTGACCTCGCGCTCGATCAGCCGCAGCGACTCGGCCAAGAGGGTGCCGGCCAGTGCGGCTGAGCCTTGGCCGGCGGTGATCAACTCGATGCCGGTCACGGGCCGCGGGTCGTCGCCCTCGGCTGGCTGCTCGCTGACTTGGGCATAGCCCACGATGCTGGCGGTGTCGTCGGTGATCAGCACATGCTGGACGTCGGCCGAGCCAAGGTTGAGCAGCGCCTGCTCGCTCAGTTGCGGGCTGTCAGCAGCGTCCGGCGCGCTGGAAACCAGGCGCCGGACGGCTGCTGCTTGTTCGGGTGATAACGCTGCGGGCGAGTACGGAGTTGGCTCAGACGTCACGCCTGAACGGTAGCCGCCTCGTCCTCGCTGAAGCCGACCGCGTTGGTGTCGTTGGCGCCTTCGGAGTAGTCAGACTCATCTTCCATGTCGACGAGGTCGACATCGGCCAGGCCGCGGCTGCGCAGGCCCGGCTCGGCGGGCTTGACGAACTTGTAGCCGACGTTGCGCACGGTGCCGATCATGGCCTCGTACTCGGCGCCGAGCTTGGCCCGCAGCCGACGCACGTGCACGTCGACCGTGCGGGTGCCGCCGAAGTAGTCATAGCCCCAGACTTCCTGGAGCAGGTGCGAGCGGGAGAAGACCCGGCCCGGGTGCTGGGCCAGGAACTTCAGCAGCTCGAACTCTTTGTAGGTCAAGTCGAGGGTGCCGGACTTCAGCTTGGCCGTGTACGTCGACTCCTCGATGGTCAGGTCGCCGACCTTGACCAGTCCGGGCTCGCCGTCGACCACCGAGCTGCGGCGCGCCAGCGCCAGGCGCAGTCGGGCGTCGACTTCGGCCGGACCGGCGGTGTCGAGCAGCAAGTCGTCCACGGCCCAGTCGGCCGAGAGCGCAACCAGGCCGCCTTCCTTGAGGACGACGACGATCGGCAGAGCTAACTCGGCGGTGGCCAGCACCTTGGTGAACGCGCGGGCGCCAGCGAGGTTGAAGCGGGCGTCGATGAGCACCGCGTCCGCGTTGGAGGTGAGCAGCGGGCTTACGTCGAACTCGGAAACGGTGACCTGGTGGCCGAGCAGGCCCAACGCAGGCAATACCTCGGTGGTCGGCTGAGCTGCGGTGGTGAGAAGGACGAGATCCATGAGTGCCTCCCGGCTGGCGGGTAGTTTCGA
>JAOPUY010000575.1 GCA_025963265.1 Frankiales bacterium
CTGGAGACGCTGCGCCCGATGATCGAGTCCGCCGGCCACGCCGGCGGCCGCGCGGACCTCGTCGTCCTGGGCGAGCAGCGGCCGCTCGACACCCCCGTCGCGCAAGCCCTGCTGCGGATCGCGCAGGAGTCGCTGACGAACGCGGCCCGGCACGCGCCGCACGCGGCCGTGACGGTCACGGTGGCCTACCAGCCGGGCATGGTGGTGCTCGACGTGGAGAACGCACCGGTCCCAGCGGCGACCCGGACCGGCCGCGCCGCCGGGAACAGCGCCGCCACGGGTAGCGGCATGGGCTTAGTCGGCATCCGGGAGCGGGTCGCCCTACTGGGCGGCGCCGTCGCTATCGGCCCGCTCACCGAGGGGCCGCTGACCGGCGGGTGGCGCGTGCGCGCGAGTATTCCGGCATGAGCGCTGACGAGCTGATCCGGGTCGTGGTGGCCGACGACCAGGCGGCGATCCGGGAGGCGCTGGCCGCCGTGCTCAGCCTGGAGCCGGACTTGCGGGTCGTCGGCGCCGCGGCCAACGGGCAGCAAGCGGTGTCGGCCGCGATCGGCGAGAGGGCGCACGTCGTGCTGATGGACTTGCGCATGCCGGTGGTCGACGGCATCGAGGCGACACGGCAGTTGAGCGAGCAGGCGCCGGGGATCGCGGTCGTGGTGCTCACGACGTTCGCCGATGACGACTCGATCCTCGCCGCGCTGGGGGCCGGCGCGCGGGGCTACCTCACCAAGGACTCCGGGCGGGCCGACATCGCCCGGGCGATCCGCGCGGCGGCGGCGGGTCAGGCGGTGCTCGACGCGGCTGTGCAGGCCCGGTTGGTGGCGGCGAGCCGAGCCTCGGCGCTGGCCAGCGCGCCGCCCGTGCCGATTGCGGTGCCCGTCGAGCTGACCCCGCGCGAGCGCGAGGTGCTCGCGTTGATCGGGCAGGGACTGTCCAACCGCGGGATCGCCGAGCAGCTGTTCGTCAGCGAGGCCACCGTCAAGACACACATCAACAACCTGTTCGCGAAGGCGGACCTCCGCGATCGGGCCGACGCGGTCCGGCGCGCGATCAGTTACGGCTTGGCCTGAGTGACCCGCCCCCCGTCCATCGGCAGCGACCGGATGTCAGGATCCTCCCGTGACCATTCCGGGCAGATCGTCCCGATCACGCCGCGCGTGGCGGGCGCTAGGTTTCATCGCCGCGGCCGGCCTCGTCGCGGGGGCGGTGCTCGGCGTGCTGGCCGACCGGGCGAGAGACCCCGGGACGGCTAAGCGTCCCGGCCACGAGTCCCAGGTCAACCTGACGGTCGCGTTTCAAGCCCTCCGCGTCGTCAATGCACTCAACGCGGGCGACACCCATGCCCTGAGCAAGCTCGCCCTCAACGACCAGCCCCCAGAGGTCGCCGCGCAGTTCGTCGCCGCCTACGGCAACCGCGCCAACCGGATCACCTCGTTGGTCCCGTCCGACTTCGGCGGCCGATGGGGCGACCTCACGATCACCGTCCCGTGTCAGGGCGGCGCCACCAAGAGCATCCTCACCCTCTCTATTTCGACCGGACGTCCTGGTTCAGCTCGACCTGGTCCGCCTTGCTGAAACCACCCGACCCAAGTGATCTTGGTGCCAACCCGGCCGCATGCCCGCCTCCGTGAGGCGCCCCGCAAAAGTTGACATGACTATGTCAGAATAGCTGAATGACGAATCTGTCGGCCTTCATAGGCCAGCTGCCCAAGGCCGAGCTGCACGTGCACCTCGAGGGCTGTCTGGAGGCCGAGCTGCTGTTTGAGCTGGCCGAGCGCAACGACGTTGCGCTGCCGTGGCGATCGGCCGCAGCACTGCGGGCGGCCTACCAGTTCGACGACCTGCAGTCGTTTCTCGCCCTGTATTTCCAGGGCTGCCAGGTCCTGCGCCGCGAGCAGGACTTCTACCAGCTGACGCGGGACTACCTGGCCCGCGCGCACGCGGACGGGGTGGTTCGGGCCGAGTGCTTCCTCGGCCCGCAGAGCTTCACCGAGCAGGGTGTGCCGATCCAGGCCGTCATCGAGGGCACGCTGCGCGCGATGGCCGACGCCGAACGCGAGGACGGCATCAGCGCCGGCTTGCTGGTCAGCGCCCACCGGCACCGCAGCGAGGCCGACGCGTTCGCGCTGCTCGACAGCGTGCTGCCCTGGGCCGATCAACTCGCCGGCTTCGGCCTCGGCGGGGCCGAGGTCGGAAACCCGCCGGAGAAGTTCACCCGCTACTTCGCCGAGCTGCACCGGCTCGGCCAGGCCACCACGGCCCACGCCGGCGAGGAGGGCCCAGCCGACTACGTCCGCCAGGCGGTGGAGCTGCTCGGCGTGGACCGGATCGATCACGGCATCCGCGCCCTGGACGATCCCCAGTTGACCGCGGAACTGGCCCAAGCCAAGATGCCGTTCACCGTCTGCCCGATCTCCAACGTCAAGCTGCAGGGCGTCGAGTCGTTGGCCCAGCATCCGCTGCCCCGCATGCTGGCCGCCGGCCTCACCGTGACCCTCAACTCCGACGATCCGGCCTACTTCGAGTCCTCGCTGGCCGACAATTACCGCCAGTGCGCGCAGGCCTTCGATCTCGACGCCGCCGCGCTAGCCGGCTTGGCCGCGGCCAGCCTGCGGGCCGCCTTCCTGAGCGACGAGCAGCGCGAACCGCACCTTTCCGAGCTCGCCGCCCAACTCGCCGCTGTTCGGGCCGCCGCGCCGGCCGAGCAGCAATCAGGCCGTGCGGGAGCCTAGCCGCAGCACGGTCGACCAGAGGCCATCCGGTCCCGCCGCCTCCGCCTGGCCCACCACCGCGCCCAGCTGCCGCTGCCAATAGCGCTCGTCGCCGTCCTCGCCCGCCGCGGACCAGAGCTGTTTGGTCAACCGGCCCAACGGATACTCCTCGCTCACGCCCATCGCGCCATGCACCTGGTGGGCGCTCGCCGCGACCCGCACCGCCGCCACCGAGCAGCGCGCCTTGGCGATGCCCGACAGCAGCCGGACTCGATCGACATCGGCCGTGAGCGCCAGTCGGACGATCGCGTCGGCGGCGTCGGACTCGGCGGCGATCAACGTCAGGTGATGCGCGACGGCCTGAAACTCCGCGATCGGCCGCCCGAACTGCTGGCGCTGGCCGGCGTAGGCGATCGTCAGCCGCCGCACCTCGCGCAGCACGGCCGCGACGAACACGGCGCGGCCGAGTGCCGCTCGGGCGGCAACGGCCGCCGGGGTGACGGTCGATTCCGCCCCCGATTCCGCCCCCGATCCCGGTCCCGATCGCGCGCCGCGCCAGCCGGGCGGTAGGACGACGTCATCGCGGGGCTCGTCGGCCAGGTTGGCGCCCGGAGTGATCTGGCAGTCCGCCGCGGCCACCCGCACCACCTCGAGCGCGCCGCCCTCAACCGCGCCGCCCTCAACCGGGGGCAATGGCACCAGGAATTCGGTGGCCAGCCGGGCCCAGGCGACCGCTTCGAAGCGGTCGCCGACCACCCGGCC
>JAOPUY010000577.1 GCA_025963265.1 Frankiales bacterium
GACGATCCTCAAGTTGGACAAGTCCTTCGTGGGCAGCCTCGGCTCCGCGGCGCCCGACCCGGTGGACGTGGCCGTCTCGCGGGCCGTGGCCCAACTGGCCGCCGACCTGGGCATGCGGGTGATCGCCGAGGGCGTCGAGTCGGCCGAGCAGGTCCGCACGCTGACCCAGATCGGTTATCGGCTGTTCCAAGGATTCTGGGTGCACGAGCCGATGCGGGCCCGGGCGCTCAGCGCGTTGCTGGACCGCACAGGCTCGGACACCTTCGAGGGCGCCGGCGGCGAGCGGGCAACCTAGCGGCGAGGCGGGCGGCGCGGGCAGGGTCGAGCCGGTTGGGCCAGCGGACGCCGATTACGGCTGAGCGTGCCGTCCGGGCGGGCGATCGGGCCCGCAGAACTGGCTGATCAGGTCGGGTGTCGCCGCGTTCATCACCGATATCGCGTCGCACTCGGTCAGGTCGCTGATGGGGTAGGACTGCCGTCCGGCCGCGGTCGTGGCGGTGAGGGTGACTAGACCGAGTCGGCGTTGGAACAGCGACTGCCGCGTGTTCCAGCCGATGATGGCCGCCGTCTCCAGCGCGGCCCGGCGCCGGTCGATGGACCCGAAGCGGCTGACCAGGTAGGCGCCGGTGACCGCGTGACCCAGCGATCGGTAGCGGTCTACGCCGATGGCGGTGGCCGCGGCCAGCAACCCGAGCGAGCCGATCGAGAACCAGCCGGACCAACTCGTCCAGCGCCACAAGGCCAGGTTGGCCACGACGAGCGCGAGCGGCAGGGTCGCCGCACGGACGATCCGCCGGCGCCGCGCGGCCGGGTGGTGACGGGTTAGGGGCGCGCCGATGGCGGCACTTGCTCCGGCCTCGTCCAAGACCGCGATCGCGGTGCCGCGGATCACCGCAAACGGCGCCGGCGGGGCGAGGACGGTGCCGCCGCGTTCGGCTCCCCGCCCGACCCGCAAGCCGGTCGCGATGGCCACCAGCCGGGCGCCGCCCACGGCCCGCAGCAGTAACGGTTCGCTCAGTCCCACCCCGTGCAGCCGTCGGTGCTCGATGCTGGTCATCCGGGTCGTCAACAGGCCTCGGGACACCTGCAACGATCCGCCCGGGTGCCGAGTCAGCCGGAAGTTCCAGAACGCCAGCAGATAACCGATGACCGACAGCGCCGAGATGATCACCACGACCACCAGCAGCACTTGGGCGATGGCGATCCATAACGCGGTGTTCTGCAGATGCCGCGAGGCCGAGCGCACCGCGCCGAGATCGCCGGCGTCGACGCTGGACTGCTGCAGCACATTCCAGGCAAAGCCCAGCACGGCCAGTCCGGTGACGGCGCCGGACAGGGTGAACGGGGCGAGGCGAGCCCAGGTCGGGTCGAGCTTCAGCAGCTGCGTCTCAGGTGGCGCCGGCGAGCGGGTCGGGGCCAGGCTGGTCTGGGCCAGGCTGGCGACACCGACCGAGCCGGGGGAGCCTCGGTGCAACAACTCCTCGCGCAAGGCGTAGGCCGTCGGGGCGGCTAGCCCGTCCAGCACCAGCCCCTCCTTCTTATGGTCGGAGGTGCCGGTGCCGATGACGACTTTGGCCACCCCCAGGATCCGGTGCAGGGCATGGGCCGTGACGTCGACGCTGCGCACCCGGTCGGCCGGCGTTGTGATCACCCGGCGTCGCAGCAGACCGGTCTTGAGCTGAACCTGATCTTCGGTGATCTGGTATCGGGTGGTCACCCACCGGACGACGCTGAGCACCAGCACGACGCCGAGCAGCGCCAGGCTGAACCAGTGCCCCTGGCCGGTGCCCCGCCCGGCCAGGAACACCCCGAGCAGCACCGGGATGTAGCGGATCAGCTCGCGCACCGGCTGAATCAGCAGCATCCGGCCGCTCAGCCGGCGCCACGGCACCGGGGACAACTCGACGCGCGGGGGCGGAAAGCGCGGCGGCGGGGCGTTCGGCGGCGGAGGGCTTGGGGGCGGTTCGAGCATCAGGTCGCGTCCCCTTCGGCGGCTGACGTCGTCCGGGTGAGCTGATCGACCAACTGGTCGGCGGTGAGCGAGTCCAGCCCGCGGATCTTGATCGGTCCGGCGGCCGAAGCCGTCGTCACGGTCACGTTGGCTAAGGAGAACAGCTGCTCCAGCGGCCCGCGGTGGGCGTCCACCGTCTGAATTCGGGACAGCGGGGCGATTCGACGTTCCTGGACGATCCAGCCGGCCTGGGCGTAGCAAGCGGTGTCGGTGATCTCCCAACGATGCACCCGGTAGCGCCACCGCGGCATCACGATGAGGTGCGCGGCGGCCACCGCCGCGGTCGCGGCCAGGAAACCGAGGTTCACGCCCAAGTGCGAGCTCGGGTCGGATAAGAACAGCACCAGGAGCTGGACTCCGATGATCGCCGTCCAGCCGATGAGGGCCCGAACCGTCCAGAAGACCTTGGCCCGGGAGCTGACCAGGTTGCTGGGCTGGCGTAGGCGGGTGTCGCTCTGGCCGGGATCGATGCTCAGGGTCGGCCACCGCGATCACGGTCGTCGGCCAGCTCAGGGTCGGTCATCGAGAAGCGGGCCTCGACCTGCCCGGTGATCTCCTGCCGTTGCGGCGCGAGGTCGAAGCTCGGCTCGCCGCCCCCGCCGCCTCGGGCGAAGGCCCCGGTGCCGAACCCCAGCGCCCGAGTGGCCGAGCGCTCGCCGCCGCCGGAGAGGCCGACGTCAGTGACCTCGATCAGGCCGGTGACGGTTGACCCGAACGCGGCCGCGTAGTCCCGAGCCCGACTCAACGCGTCTTCGACCGCGGCCAGTCGCGCCTCGCGGAACACCAGGCTGTCCCGCCGCATCCGCCAGACGAGTTGGCCGACCTCGCTCAGCTCGACCTCGTTCGCGCCGGTGATCAGCCGGGGCAGCAGCTCGAAATCAGCCAGCGTGACGGACAACGAGGCCCGGCCCTCGTAACCCCGCAGCTGGTCGCCGCGCTTGCCGGAGAACTGCGGGTAGACGTTGAACCCGGTGTTCGCGTACCGCTCGATCCCCGCGCCGAGGCCCGCCACCAGCGTCTGCAGGGCCGCTGCCCGCTCGGTGAGCGCCGCCAGAGCGGCGGCGCGGTCCGGGTCGCGCACCAACACGTTCAGGTGCAGGTCGACCAGCTCGGGATCACGCTCGAGCACGGCCTCACCTCGGACGGACACGGTTGCCACCGCATCAACCTAGCCCGAGAGCGGAGTTAATTCACGGGCTAGGTTGATCGGCGGTTTGATCCGCTGACCGATCCGCGCTGCTAGGCCGGCTCGGGCGTGGTGGGCGCGTCCGTTCCATCCTCGGCCCCAGCGGCGGCGGCGACCGCGGCCACCGGGCGGGCCATCGACTGCTGCAAGATCTGGGCGACGTCGAGCACCTTCACGTGCTCCTTGGCCGTTCCCTCGGACTGCTTGGCGGCGACGGCGTCGGACAGCATGACCATGCAGAACGGGCAGGACGTCCCGATCAGGTCGGGGTCGAGCCCGAGCGCCTCGTCCGTCCGCTCGACGTTGATGCGCTTGCCGATCTTCTCTTCCATCCAGAAGCGCGCGCCGCCGGCGCCGCAGCAGAAGCCGCGGTCCTTGCAGCGGTGCATCTCCTGCGACTTGAGCGACGGGATGGCGGCGAGCACGTCGCGCGGCGGCGTGTAGACCTTGTTGTGCCGGCCCAAGTAGCACGGGTCGTGGTAGGTGACGTTCTGGTCGACCGGCTCGATCGGCGTCAGCCGGCCCTCTTCGATCAGCTTGGCCAGCAGCTGGGTGTGGTGGACGACCTCGTAGTTGCCGCCGAGCTGCGGGTACTCATTCGAGATGGT